>JAFXGR010000022.1 GCA_017520155.1 Lachnospiraceae bacterium | reverse complement strand
TAGGGTTCGCGGAGCGGTTCCTATAATATATTTTTCTGAGAGTGAAGTTCAAAAAACGTAGGCGTAGCGGGCTACGCTGAGGATTTTTGAATCTTTGCTATCAGGAAAATAGGCATGTGATATGGTATAGTTAATTTAAAACCGTTGCACTAGCTTACTCTTCTGCACTTTCAGCCTCCGGCTCAAAGATTTCTTCATCCTCTTCCTCAAAGTCTTCATCATATTCATCCATATAATCTTCGTAACGGAATCCCGGAGTATCCTTGGCTTGTGTCTCACTCTTAATATCAATCTTATATCCTGTCAATCTTGCTGCAAGTCTTGCATTCTGTCCTGACTTACCAATCGCTAAAGACAGCTGATAATCGGGAACTACTACCTTAGCAGTCTTTTCATCGGGATCAGCAAAAACAGCAACGATTTTTGCGGGAGATAACGCATTTTGAATTAAGTTTCCGGGATTTTCGTCCCAGTTAACAATATCAATCTTTTCTCCTCTTAATTCTTCCACAATCGAATTTACTCTGGCACCGGACTGTCCTACACAGGCTCCTACTGCATCTACATCCGGATGATTGCTCCATACGGCAATCTTACTTCTGCTTCCTGCTTCTCTGGCGATACTTTTAATTTCCACTGTACCGTCTTTAATTTCAGTAACTTCAGATTCAAACAGGCGTTTTACCAGCTCAGGGTGAGTACGGCTTACTAAGATTCTTGGTCCCTTGGTTGTATTTTTTACTTCTAAAATATACACCTTAATTCTCTCCGTAGGCTTAAATACCTCTCCTTCCACCTGTTCACTTTCCGTAAGAATAGCATCAGCCTTTCCTAAATTAACACTGATATTTTTTCCTACGTAACGCTGTACAATTCCTGTAACAACATCCTTTTCCTTTTCAAAGTACTGATTATAAATCACACTTCTTTCTTCTTCTCTGATCTTTTGTAAAATTACGTTTTTCGCATTCTGAGTTGCAATTCTTCCAAATTCTTTGGATTTGATTTCTACATTTAAGATATCTCCTACTTTTGCTCTTTTGGAATGCTTTAAGGCTTCCTCCAGGGAAATCTGAAGAAGTTCATCTTCCACCTCTTCCGCTGTTTCTACTACTTCCTTTTCTGCATAACAAAGGAAATCACAGCTTTCACGATTAATTTCTACTTTAATGTTATCTGCTTTTCCAAAATGGTTTTTGCAGGCAGTAATCAATGAATTTTCAATAGCTTCAAATAAGGTTTCTTTGCTGATTTCTTTTTCCTTTTCCAAGGTATCTAATGCTGCTAATAAATCTTTGTTCATTTCATCCTCACATTCTGCCCTTATTCAGGCCTTGTTATTAAAAATCAAAGGTTAGCTTTACTAATGCTATCTGTGCTTTTTCAAAAGTCTTTGACCGTCCCTCTATCTCCATAGTTACGTTTCCCTCCTGATAGTCGGTCAGGATTCCCACAAATTCCTTACACTTATCAATGGGCTTATAGGTTCTAAGCTCAATCTCTTTTCCTATGGATTTTAAAAAATGTTTTTCCTTTTTCAATGTTCTTCCCAAGCCCGGACTGCTTACCTCTAAAATATAAGCATCCGAAATAAAATCTGTTCTATCCAGCTCCTCGGATAATGCTCTGCTTACGTTTTCACAATCAATAATATTTACGCCCTCTTCCTTATCTATATAAGCTCTTAAATACCATTCACTGCCTTCCTTTACATATTCCACATCATAAATTTCCACACCAAAGCGCTCTGCGATGGGAAGCAGCAGCTCTTCTGTTCTGGTTTCATATGTCTCTCTTCTGGACATTCTGTCACCTGTTCCTTTCCTTATTCAATTTTAATATCTTAACACTGATCAAGATACATAAAAAGAGTGGACTCACCAGTCCACTCTAATGCATATTGATTATTAGATTGATAACAGTTTAACACCTTTATATTATAAAATCAAGTGTTACAGCCAATAAAAAACGATTTTAGGTAAAAACTTCATCTTTTCTTATTGAAGCTGACTTAATACAGACTCTCCAATGGTATTTTCCGGCATGGCAACATCAAAGACATCTGCCACAGTACATCCCACTACTGCAAAGGAATCCAGCTCACCCAAATCCTTTGCTTCCTTCATCTGCTTAGCGTAAGCAAGGAAGGGAACCTTTTCTCTTGTATGATCTGTTCCCGTATAGGTGGGATCATTTCCATGGTCAGCGGTAATGATCAACAGATCATCTTCTCTTAATTCCTCCAGTAAAATACCCAGCTTTTCATCAAATTTCTCTAATTCCCGGGCATAACCCTGAGGATCTCTTCTATGTCCCCATAAAGCATCAAAGTCCACCAGATTCACATAACAGAGACCTTTAAAGTCTGTTCCTGCCACTTCAATGGTCTGTTCCATTCCATGAACAGAAGATTTTGATTTGTGTGCCTGAGTAATTCCCTCACCATCAAAGATATCCTTGATTTTTCCAATGGAAATCACCTCAAGTCCTGCTTCCTTTAAAGCATCAAGAGCTGTTTTTCCATAAGGCTTTAAGGCATAGTCATGACGGTTGCTGGTTCGTTTAAACTCTCCCTTTTTCTTTCCCACATAAGGTCTTGCAATTACACGGCCTACCTTCCACTCATCCTTCATGGTAAGCTCTCTTGCAATCTCACAGCAGCGATATAACTCATCTAAACCAAAGGTTTCTTCATTTCCGCAAATCTGAAGTACGGAATCTGCTGAGGTATAAACAATCATTTTACCGGTAGCAATTTCTTCTTCTGCCAGTTCATCTAAAATTTCTGTTCCGCTGGCACTTTTATTTCCGATAATGGTTCTTCCACATCTTTCTTCCAGTTCTTTAATTAATTCCGGTGGAAAACCGGTATCGGTAAAGGTCTGAAAAGGAGTGGTAATTTCCAATCCCATCATTTCCCAGTGACCGGTCATGGTATCCTTACCGCTGCTTTTTTCTACCAATTTTCCATAATAAGCTAAAGGCTTTTCCACTGCTTCTACCTGTTTTAGGGGTACAATATTTGCCATTCCCAGTTTTTGCATGTTGGGAATATGGAAGGTATCTACAGACTCAGAAATATGCTGCAAGGTATTTACTCCGCAATCACCGAACTTTTCAGAATCAGGCATGGCACCTACGCCCAGAGAATCTACTACCAAAACAAATACTCTATTATATTTTGCCATATTCTTTTTCCTTTCTCAGTTACTTTTTTATGTTAACATTTACTTATACTATTTCTTTAATATCCGCTGGAAGCTTCATTTTTTACAATCTTAATGATTCTGCTGGTTCCCAATCTGTCTGCTCCAAGGGAAACAAACTTCTTTGCATCATCCATAGAAGAAATTCCTCCTGCTGCCTTCATTTTTACCTCAGGTCCTATATTTTTTGCAAATAATTCAATGTCTGCAAAAGTAGCACCTGATGTGGAAAATCCGGTAGAGGTCTTAATGTAATCTGCTCCTGCCTTGGTAACAATTTTACACATTTCTACTTTTTCTTCTTCAGTTAATAAACAGGTTTCAATAATTACTTTTAAAATTTTGTCGCCGCAAGCAGCCTTTAAGGTACGAATTTCTTCTTCAATTAAATCGTATTTTTTGTCCTTTAACCAGCCAATGTTAATTACCATATCAATTTCTTCGGCACCGTTGGCAATAGCATCCCTTGTTTCAAATTCTTTTGTTGCTGTTGTCATATATCCATTGGGAAATCCGATTACGGTACATACTGCCATTTTTCCCTGTGCATATTCAGCAGCCTGTTTTACATAACTTGGAGGAATACAAACAGAGGCTGTGCCATAAGCAATGGCATCATCACAAATCTGTTTAATCTCTTCCCAAGTTGCTGTCTGTGTTAATAAGGTATGATCCACATGTTTTAAAATTTCTTTTACTTCCATCTTTTTCTCCTATTTCTTATGGCAAGAGACATTATTGCCTCTTGCCATATCTCTTTTCTTTATCTATAAACTTTTACCTTGTTTCTTCTCCATAGTCCCTTACGGTAACTATGAATTCTTTTTCCCTAAAGATTATGCTAATTCAAGGGCTACTTCCATCATCTTACCAAAGCCCAGCTGTCTTTCATCAGAGCTTAATGCTTCTCCAGTATAAATGTGGTCAGAAATCGTAAGCATACAAAGAGCTTTTTTCTTTGCCTTTACTGCATTCATGTATAAGGCAGCAGCTTCCATTTCTACACATAATACACCCATGGATCTCCATAAATCCAATGCATTGTTGTTGGCATTATAGAAAATGTCAGAAGAGAGA
The DNA here is from genome assembly GCA_017520155.1 of Lachnospiraceae bacterium. Classification (GTDB taxonomy): domain Bacteria; phylum Bacillota; class Clostridia; order Lachnospirales; family Lachnospiraceae; genus SFDP01. Next base: position 19,047 of record JAFXGR010000022.1, on the reverse strand, counting down.
ATATTCCCCACTACAACATTTGTTCCCTGTGCTTTTGCTGTCTGGATTGCTTTATCCATTAATCCGTAATCTGCAATTGGTGCAAAGGTTCCCGGGAGGCCAAACTGACTGGCAAAGTTGGAATCTGTACAAGCTCCCATACCGATTACGATATCCATAAGCTTCATATTATCCTGCATTGCTCCTGCAGAACCGATTCTGATAATCTGCTCTACATCATAGAAGTTAAATAATTCATAGGAATAAATACCGATAGAAGGCATTCCCATTCCGCTTGCCATAACGGAAATATCTTTTCCTTTATAGGTTCCTGTATATCCTAAAACATTTCTTACACCGGTAACCAATCTGGGGTTTTCCAAATAAGTTTCTGCAATATATTTTGCTCTTAATGGATCACCGGGCATTAATACTGTTTTTGCAAAATCTCCCGCCTTTGCGGAAATATGAGGTGTAGGTATAGACATAATAAGTTCTCCTTTATCTAGTTCTTTTTTTCATTATTGATTGGATCAGCTCTGTGAAAAACTGGATTCCCATTCCCGTTGTAAAAGCAGTTATTATCGTAACAACTCCAATGGTTCCTCCACAAAGGGTTCCAATCACACATAAACAAATATCATATATAATTTTTACAAAACGGAATTCTTTCCCTGTGAAGTCTACCAATACCAGTACACTTCCCACCAAAGGATCAACTCCGATATCCATAGAAATTACTAAGGCTACTCCAAAATAGAGAAGTAAACAGCCAAGTACGGAGCAAAAAATTCTCAAGGGCATTCCGGGATTGATAATCAAAATACTATACAGCCAGCTTCCCAAGGTTACAAACAGCCCATAGGGCAGCAGGTAAATCAAGGTTCCTACATTCAGATACTTTCTTCCCGTAAACAAGAGAAAAATAGCTAACACAGTATTTACTCCGTTGGATACCATACCCAACATGGAAGTTTCCAGCCTCAGAAGCTTACGTACTCCATCGTAAAATAAAGCTACAGGGTCATTTCCTAAACCGGCCTGATTATTGAAGGCAACGCCTACGCCTACCAGTAATACTCCCAATAATGCTCCAAGCATACGCTTTGTTGTAACTTTTTTCTTTTCCATGAAAATTTCCTTTATCTGATTATTTGGATTTCACAAAAATCTTACCATTAGCTGCCGGTGTATGATTTTTACCGGAGAATAATAATAATGCTAAAATAGTAACAACGTAAGGAATCATAGAAATTAAGTTAGGTGAAATTACATTACTCATGGTAATGATTGATTTTACTCCGCCACAGAAACCGAAAAGTAAACATGCCTTCATGGCTCCGCCGGGAGAGAATTTACCAAAGATTACTGCTGCGATAGCAATAAATCCCTGTCCTACAATAACACTGGGACGGAACTGATTGATGGTAGCTAAGGTAACAAATGCTCCACCTAAACCGGACATAAAACCGGATAAAATAACACAGGTGTATCTAACCTTGTAAACATCAATTCCTAAAGATTCACAAGCTTCAGGATGTTCTCCCACTGCTCTCAAATGAGCACCAAATTTTGTTTTATAAAATACAAACCAAGCAATAAAGGCAAAGATAAATACTAAATAAGCTACCGTATAAACATTTAAAACATTCCCCCAGAAGGATCCTGCTTCAAATACTCCGTCAAACATTTTTGGAAGCTTCTGAGCAGCACTAAGAGGAGGAGTATCTGTCGATTTAAAGATGGCCTTAGATAAAAATAGTGCCAATCCAGGTCCAATAAAGTTAATTGCTGTACCAGCAATTGTCTGGTCTGCCTGGAACTGAATACAAACAATTGCATGAATCACTGCAAGTAATGCTCCTGCCAGTCCTCCGAATAAAAAGGCTACCCAGCCATTTCCTACTACAAGACCAATAGCTGCGCCGGCAAAGGCTCCCATGGTCATCATTCCTTCAATACCTAAGTTAATTACACCACTTCTTTCAGAAAAACTGGAACCGATAGCTGCCAATAACAAAGGAGGAGTTGCAACTAAGGTTGCATTGATCAAAAGACCTAAATTCATAATTAAGTTATCCATTTTCTATGCCTCCTTTTTCTTTCCAAAACTTTTGAATAATCTTTTGAAAACCTGGGCTACTGCAATAAAGATAATTACACAACCCATAATAATATCAATAACTTCTTCCGGTGCACCTACCATAGTAAGTTTAGAACCGCCGTATTTCATTGCTCCGTAGAAAATTCCGGAGAAAATACATCCGATAGGATTGCTTCCTGCAATCAAGGCTACGGTAATTCCCTGGAAACCGAATCCTTCCTGGCCTGCAAACTGACTGATACGAGCTCCCATACCTAACAGCTGTACTGCACCGCCTACACCGGCAAGCATACCGGAAATACCCATGGCTGTGAGAATAGATCTGTCAGAGTTAATACCGCCGTAATTCGCTGCATCCTTGTTAAATCCTACTGCTTTCAACTTATAACCTAAGGTTGTTTTTTCAATAATAATCCAGATAGCAACAGCTACTAAGACGGCAAGAATAAATCCCCAGTTAGCTGCATTACAGCCTAACGCATTACGAAGACCTTCCGGGAAAAGAATTCTTGCGGAATCCATAACATTTTTTGTTGCTTCCCCGTCTCCTTCTTTATGAAGAAGCTCTGTATTTACCAGATAATTGGATAAATAGAAGGCAATCCAGTTAAACATGATATAAGAAAGAACTTCATGATTTCCTCTCTTAACCTTCATTAATCCTACTAAGTAAGACCAAACAAATCCTGCTGCGGCTGCGGCTAAAATTGCCACGATGGCATGAAGTACAGGGGGAAGCTTAAATACAATTCCCACAAATACAGCTGCAAGACTTCCTACAACAAACTGACCTTCTGCACCGATATTAAATACACCTGTTCTTAAGGAAAAGGCTACACTTAAACCGGTAAAAATCAGGGGACTGGCATAAACCAAAGTCCAAATCATATATTTAGGTTTTCCAAAAACACCGCTGATTAACTTGCCATAAGCTGCTGCCGGACTTACCTTTGCTACCATTAAAAAGAGAGCTCCAATGATAAATCCGATAATAATGGCAAGAAATGTATAAAACACATTTGAATCTAAAATATTAATTTTTTTCTTCATTAACGTTTTCCTCCTGCCATTAAGAATCCTAATTCTTTTTCATCTGCTTTATTCGCCTTGATTTCTTCTTCTGATACACTTCCGCGGATCAATCCTTCGAAAATAACCTCGATTCGGTCTGACAGATTAATAATTTCATCTAATTCAAAGGATACTAAAAGAACGGCTCTATCTTTATTTCTTTGTTCTACTAAATATTTATGAACAAACTCAATGGCACCAACGTCAAGACCTCTGGTAGGATTTACTGCAATTAACAATTCCTTATCATTGGTAATTTCTCTTGCAATAATTACCTTCTGCTGGTTTCCTCCGGATAAGGTTCCGGAAGGGTTTCCTACTGCATGTCTGGGACGAACATCAAATTTTTCCATTAATTCTGTGGCATGTTCACGGATAGCTTTACGATCTAAAAATCCATTTTTTGCAAAAGGCGCTTCTTCAAAATGCTGAAGAATCATATTGTTCTCATTGGAAAATTCCAATACAAGACCATGCTTTTGACGGTCTGCGGGAATACTGGAAATTCCTGCATCGAAGGTTTCTTTTGCAGTTTTGTTAAATACATCTTTACCCAGGATTTTTACTTCTCCGGAGTCAGCCTTTCTCAGACCGGTAAGAATTTCTACCAGCTCAATCTGACCGTTTCCGTCTACACCTGCCAGACCAACAATCTCCCCTTTACGCACATTCAGGTTCAGTCCCTTTAAGATTTCCACACCACGGTAATCTTTTGCATGAAGATCTTTTACTTCCAGTACGATCTCTCCTGCATCGTGATCTTCCTTTTCCACCTTAAAGTTAACATCACGTCCCACCATTAAGGCTGCCAGTGCACTTTCATCCACTTCATCTACTTTTACGGTATCAATATATTTTCCGGCACGAATAATGGTACAACTGTCAGAGGAAGCAGTAATTTCTTTTAATTTATGGGTAATTAAAATTACACTCTTTCCATCTGCTGTCAGATGTTCGATAATTTCCATTAATCCTTCGATTTCCTGAGGAGTAAGAGAAGCTGTAGGCTCATCCAGAATAAGAATATCTGCACCACGGTATAATACCTTCAAAATTTCTACTCTTTGCTGCATACCTACGGAAATATCTTCAATCTTAGCATCCAGATCAATACTCATGTTATAGCGTTTGGATAATTCTTCAATTTTTTCTCTTGCTGTCTTTTTATCAATGACAACACCTTTAACCGGTTCAATTCCTAAAATAATATTATCCAAAACTGTAAAAGGACGAATCAGCATAAAGTGCTGATGCACCATACCGATACCCATATCACTGGCCTCTTTAGGACTATGAAAATTTACCGGCTTTCCATTCATATAAATCTGTCCGCTGGTAGGCTTATAAAGTCCGGACAATACATTCATCATTGTACTCTTTCCGGCTCCGTTTTCCCCAAGGATAGCATGAACCTCTCCCTTGTGTACTTTTAACTGGATATGATCGTTCGCTGTAAAGTCACCAAATTTCTTTACAATATCTTTCATTTCTACAACCACCTGGGATGTATCCATGTGACTTACTCGTTTCAATCCTCTCTCCTCCTTATCAAATCAAAATTATTGTTTCAAACCCCATTTTCTGTAATAGGGATCTCATTTCTTCCAAACTCTCCTGTTCAGGAGTTTTATAATGTGCATATTCTTTCCGAACCCCCATGGGACGAAAAGCGATCAATTTAATTCTTATCTTCTCAAATCCGGGAAATTTTCTAAGAAATTCTCCTGTCTTTTTTACACTTTCTTTTCCTTCATATAAATCGGGAACAATAACCATTCTTACCTCTTCCAGCTTGTTAAGCTGTGCAAGATAAGCTGCATTCTCCAAAACCATGGTATTGGGATGGCCCGTAATCTTTATATGATCTTTTTCTTTAAAACACTTTATATCCAGCATTACCCCGTCAGTATACTGTAAAAGTCCGGGATATTCCTTAAAGGAAATCATTCCGTTACTGTCCATCAACGTAGATAAGCCTGCCTCTTTAGCCAGAACAAATAACTCTTCCACTACTTGAGGATAAAGACTACATTCTCCTCCGGAGACAGTGATTCCTCTGATAAAGGGAATCTGTTTTTTTACTGCTGCAAATATTTCTTTCGCCGTCATCTCCTTTGTTTTTGGAGAAGCTCCCTGCTTGCACACCTTAATACAGGTGTCGCAATCTACACACTTATCTTTTTGGTAAACTACTTTGTTTTCCCTTTTTAAAAGAGCACCTGTGGGACAGGATTTTACACAGTCTCCACAATGTCCGCAAAGATTTCTTGTTTCCGGATTATGACAATATTTACAATCCAGATTACAGCCCTGAAAAAAAATTACGGTTCTGTTTCCCGGACCGTCCACACTGCTAAAGGGCAAAATGTGGTTAACAACAGCCTTCACTATCGTATTTTCCTTTCCAGAATATGCCCATTTTTCGCAGCTCCCATACCAAGAGCCGTGGTATCCTGTAATACAGCCTGACCACTGCTTAATTTCTCTATTTCACTTCGTTTTACCAAATATCCGGTGATACGAATCACATCACTTTCACTGGAATAGAAGGATAAATACCGTAAATCTTTGGCAAAGGAACCCTTTACTATATCCAGTACAAATTCAGGATTTTTATGAACCGTCAAATCAATGGGGAAAATATCTCCCACTCCGGAAGGGAAGTACTTATGAAATCTGCTAAGTACCAGAAGATGATCCACCAGTTCTTTTGGCTCTTCTCCAATGGGAATTCTCACTCCCGGTGAAACATTTACATCCTCTGCGATTCCCACCTGAGCATGTAAAAGGAAATGTCCTCCGGTAATCTCACAATAAGGATTATGATGATTTTCGTTAAAGGCATAAATCTGATCCATAATTTCCACTCCCAGATCGTTAGCCTCTTCATCATGTCCAAAACGCTTTCCTGCTTTTCCTTCTTTTTCCATAAGGATATTGACACATTCTGCCAGACCCACCAGCCCAAACATAGCACTGAATCTGTCTCTGTGAATGAATCCTTCCTTGGCTAAGAAGTTATGTTCAAAAAATCCGCTTTCTTCCACTTCAAACTTGATTCTGGCATCCATATATCTTGCCATAATATCACAGACATAAGGTAATTGATTTTCTTTAAAATCTTTCAGATCCTTTGATCTTTTCGCTATATTTGATAGAATCAATCGACAAAGAGTATAAGATCCTCCTCCATAAGGAAGGCCATTGTAACAGCTTGCTATTACATACTCTGAAGTTAATTCCTTACTAAACATTTCATGATTTGCAAAGCTTGGCTTGGCACTATGCAAAGCACATTCTACTGCTGCCAGAGCAAATTCATCCTCTGTTACCTTGGGATCATATTTTAAGGTAAGATTGGGAACAGCCTGCTCCAGCTCTTTTTCAACCTCTAAAATTAAATAACCGGCTTTTGTTGCTTTTGGACCAATATTGGCATGAGAAAAAGAATCCAGGATCGTACGATCCATATGAACAAAAAACATCTTCAGCAACTTTTTCGCCACATCCTCCGGTACAGTATCAATAAAGGGTTCCAACAGTTCGTCCAGCTGGCCCACATATACCGGAAAATTAGTTACACTAGGTACATGCTTATAAAAAATCAGCAGATGATTCAAGGCTTCCATTAAATCTGTAGGAGGTTTTAACTGTAAAAATTCCGATCCCTCTTTTAAAAACTTTGCATAATCCGGTATGATATATCTGGGACGTACAGGTGCTTGTCCTTCAAACAAATCACATATACATTTCTCTTCAATCCCCGGACTTAATAGTTCTTCCAATCCTTCAGGCACATCCAGTACCTCCATAAGAGAATCTGCCGCGTTAGCCAGATTTGCAACCTTTTGTTCATGGGTTAAGGTTGGGCTTTTAATAATATCTAAAATTTTATTACGGGTATCTTCTACTCTTGTTTTAGAAATCTCTCTCATATCATCATCCTCATTTTTATATAAGTTGAGAGTTGCCGAATCTATCAGCAACTCTCGACATTAATAACTAATTACTACTTTAAAACTTATTTTGATTATTCGTTATCTAAAACGTAAACGTCACCATAAGCAGCTTCAAAAGATGCTTTATCACTGGGAACTGTAATTTCACCGGAAATCAGTTTTTCTTTTACAGCTTCAACTTCTGTAAGAACTTCAGCGGGAAGTAAGTCTGTTGTAGGTGCAATATCTACACCACCGTTTGTAATATCAAATACTTTGATACCGCCTGTTAAGTTACCTTCTACTAAATCTTTAACAGTTGCGTATACAGAGTTATCTACACGCTTCATCGCAGAAGTGATAACTGTATCAGGTGCAAGATAGCTCTGGTCAGAGTCTACACCGATTGCTTTGATTCCTTTTGCCTGTGCTTCAGAAATAACACCTGTTCCTGTTGCTCCTGCTGCGTGGAATACGATATCTGCTCCGTTTGTTACAAAGTTAGTTGTTAATGTTGTTCCCATTGCAGGATCACCAAAGTTGTTAGCATTTCCCTGCTGAATTGTTACGTTAGAGTTAGCATCAAGAGCACCTGCACAGTATCCGTATCCGAATAAGTGCATTACGTCACTTGCCATTCCAAGTACAAAACCGATGTTATCTTTTTCTGTCATAAGACCAGCAACATATCCTACTAAGTAAGAAGCCTGCTCCTGTTTGAAGGTTAAGCAGGTTACGTTTGGAAGATCTGCACAAGAGGAATCATCTACGATAGCAAAATTAACATCAGGGTTAGCTTCTGCTGCTGCTCTTGTAGCATCTGCTAAAAGGAAACCTACGCTGATGATCAGGTCATATTCTTCATCTACAAAAGTTTCGATGTTTGGACCGTAGTCAGAATCTGCTGCTGAAGATAAGTAGTTGATTTCTACACCGAATTCATCTCTTGCTCTCTGTAATCCTTCCCAAGCAGACTGGTTGAAAGACTGGTCTTCTACTCCACCGGTATCTGTTACTAAACCGATTTTAAAGCTGGAAGCTGATGCTGTATCAGCCGCTTCTTCTCCTGCTGCTTCTTCTGTTGCAGCCGCATCGTTGTTTGCGCTATCTGTAGTTCCACCACATGCTGTTAATGAAACTACCATAGCTGCACTAAGTAAAAGTGCCAAAAGTTTCTTTTTCATAGTTCTCTCCTTTTCTCTTTCTGGATGTTTATCACATCCGGTGTTTTTTGTTACATGTTTTATTATAATACATTCTCATTATAAACACATCTCTTTTTTTTAAAAACGACATCTGTCACTTTTTTCCTGTTTTTATTTTGTATTTTTTTTGTTTAAAATACACTGTTATTTTTGCATTTTGGCATTTTTTCCGTAATTATTGCCAAAGGCATCAATCTAAATTTTTAGGTCCAAAGCCCATAGGTAACAATTCTTTTAAGGAAAAGCACTGAAAATTCTCTGTGTCCGTAGCCAGAATAATGGTAAAATCAGGCTCACAAAACTCCATCATTACCTGACGGCACACACCACAGGGTGCTGCAAAATCTGTCAGTTTTTCTTCCTTGCCTCCCACTACACAAATGGCATCAAACTCTCTTACTCCCTCACTTACCGCTTTGAAAAAAGCAGTTCTTTCTGCACAGTTTCCGGGACTATAGGCTGCATTTTCCACATTACAGCCGGTAAAAATTTGATTATTTTTTGCCAGAAGAGCCGCGCCTACACGAAACTGGGAATAAGGTGCATAAGAAAAATTTCTCTGTGTCAATGCAGTTTCAATTAATTCTTTTATTTCCTTTTCTTCCAACTGTCTCATGCTTTCTGATCCTCTTTAATTAATTTTCTGATTCCTTCTACTGCTACCTGAATTGCCAGATCAGTATCATGTACAACAGGATTATCTAAGCCTTCTTTTTCTCTTTCCTGGTTAGCTACTACCAGGAAACAGGATCCGCAGCGAACCTTTAAATGACTTGCTGCAATAAATAATGCTGCTGATTCCATTTCGGAAGCCAGGCACCCCATACGTTTCCAAGCTTCCCACTTGGCTAACAGTTCGTAGCTTACCGGCATACGTTCCGGACAATGCTGTCCGTAAAAGGCATCTTTACACTGTACTACTCCCACATGGTGTGCGCACCCCTTTTCTCTTGCTGCTTCCCTTAAGGCATTGGTAACATCTAAATCAGCCACTGCGGGAAACTCTATGGGTGCATACTCCTTACTGGTTCCTTCCATACGGATAGCTCCGGTTGCCACTACTACATCACCGCTTTTTACTTCCAACTGCATTCCACCACAGGTTCCGATACGAACAAAGGTATCTGCTCCGCAGTTTACCAGCTCTTCCATGGCGATAGAAGCGGAAGGACCTCCGATTCCTGTAGAAGTTACACTTACCTTTACTCCATCAAGATAACCGGTGTAGGTTACATATTCTCTGCTGTCCGCTACCAGCTGGGCATTGTCAAAATATTTTGCGATTTTTTCACATCTTTTTGGATCTCCCGGCATAATTACGTAACGGCCTACATCTCCCTTTCCTACCTGTATATGGTATTGTTTGTTAGGATCTTCTGAATACTTCATGATTTTCCCCTTTCCTTTCTCTTATTCTCTTAACCTTCATTCTTCTAAAATACGCTCATCTATCATCTTTTTAATCATTTGATACTGCTGGAAGGAAATGATGATTTCCCATCCTCTTCTGTCGATGATTCCCTTTGCTTCCATCTCCTTTAAAATCCGGGTAATGGTTCTTTCCGACAAGCCTGTAGTTTCCACAAACTCCTTACGACTTACGTAAATGGTACTGGAATTATTTTCCGAATAAACCTCGTAAAGTCTCATAAGTACAATGGCTAATCTTTCTCTTCCCGTAAGCAAAAGGTAGAGCCGTTCCTTTCGTACCTGCTGAAGCAGATAGCGCTCTATTGTTGCTGACTGAATTTTTAAAGCGTGAAGATCGCTTAACAACCACTTTTCAAATTTATTTCTGGAACATTTTAAAATAACGGAGGAGGTTATGGTCATCAAGGTGGTCATATAAGTATCCATGTCTCCTATAATCTCCATAGCTCCCAGAACTTCTACCGGTGTGAACTCATGATGCCTGTACACAATCTCTTCTACCCGGTAATCAATAGCTGTCACATTTCCTTCTACCAGAATAAAAATATCTCTGGCATCTGCCCCCTCATCCACAAAGGTGGTTTTCGGCGGCAGCCTTAAAATGTGAAAACTGTCCAATAACCAAAAGGGAGCATTTTTAAAATAATCCAATAAATACTCTCTTTCTCTCCTTGGAAGGGAGAGAATATAATCTTTAGCACTTCCCATACGTTTCTTCACTCTTTCTTGTATTCCGTCAACCTTATGTGCTTATTATAATAAAAAACCGTAAATATAAAAATGCCATTTGTCATTTTTTGTTACTTTCTATATTTTAACCAATTTTATCAACATTATATAGTATAAATTGCATAACAAAAAGTACAAAAAAATGATTTCCCTATTCTTCCAACAGGGAAATCATCTCCAAGCTTTTTATCTTACGGTCTATGTATTTTTTCCTAAAATCTCCGGTTACTTTTTTTAGTTCCCAAAAAACCTCCTCACTCACATTAAAGGTATATAACTTTTCGATAGGTGTGGCTGCAATATACTCTAATGTATATTTCGTAGACTCCAAAAGCTGCATTTTTGCAGGAATTCCGGGATACTCTCCATGAATAACCAATGCTCTTATTTCAAAGATATACTGCACCAGCCCGGGAGGCAAAGAAGGAAGCTGTAAAGCCCTGAGACTTTGATATAACAGGCGTAAAAGCTCCTTTTCATCATTATTTTCCCTACTGTAATAATCGCATAATTCCAAAAAAAACATACCATAATATGCCTTTTTAAACTCTTTTCTCAATTCTTCAAAATAAGTTTGGATCTTTGCTCCTGTTAAAGTATAAGAATTTCTTCCGGGATAAAGAAAGAATTCACCGAAAGCAAACAGGTCTGTTGCCGCCAGCAGTTGGGAATTCTGACGTCTGGCACCTTTTGCAAAGGCTGTAACCTTTCCCCTGTTTTTTGTTAATAAGATAACTCTTCGATCATATTCACCTACCGGGAAACTGCCAAGCACTATAGCCGTCTCTTTTACTGTATCCTGCACCTTTATCCTCTTTCCTTATCTTCATCTCTTCATCACGTTTTAAGGAATTCTGATTTAAATTTTCCTTCTGCTGCATTTTGAAACTAAGATAATCTTCTATCCTTCCAGTTTTCATAAACTGCTGCCATCTATCGTCCATTCTATCTTCCAACCCCCATCCTGACAGAATTTCGGGAAAAATTATCTTATGGCATCTCTTTAACCAAGACAATTGCCCACTGATCATCTTTTTGCTGAATTCTTTTGCAAAATTTCTTTGATCCTGAAATCTTTTTCTCCTGTCTTTTCTTAGGATTAGGGTTTGTATTTTTTTCTGTTTCTATTCATTATCTTTTGGATTATAGCCGAAATTTTTCAGAAGAAAATCACTATCTCTCCAGTCCTTTTTCACCTTTACCCAAAGCTTAAGATTCACCTGACATTCCAGCATATCTTCCATATCTCTTCTGGCCTGAGTACCGATTTTTTTCAGCATACTTCCTTGTTTTCCAATGATAATTCCTTTGTGGCTGTCTCGTTCACAAACAATGGTGGCATCTATATGACAAACCTTATGATTCCATTTCATCTGATCAATGGCCACTGCTACTCCGTGGGGAATTTCTTCATCAATACTTCTTAATACCTTTTCTCTGATCAGCTCTGCGGCAATCTGTCTCTGAGGCTGATCGGTTACGGTATCTTCATCATAAAAGGCTTCTCCATAAGGAAGATATTTAAAAATACACTCCAGTAAAACCTCCGTATTCTTTCCCTTCAGTGCAGAAACAGGAACTACCTCTGCAAAATCAACCTCATGACGGTAGCTCTCAATTACCGCTAAAAGTTCTTCCTTCTTTACCGTATCTGTTTTGTTGATTACTAAAATAATGGGGATATTAACCTTTTGCAGCTGTTCAATAATATGACGTTCACCTGCCCCGATAAAGGTGGTAGGCTCTACCAGCCAGAGAATCACATCTACCTCAGACATAGTTCTTTTGGCTGCTGAAACCATATAATTTCCCAATTTATTTTTAGCTTTATGAATTCCCGGAGTATCTAAAAAAACAATTTGACCTCGTTCATCTGTATATACCGTCTGAATCCTGTTTCTTGTGGTCTGGGGTTTATGAGATGTAATGGCAATTTTTTGTCCGATCAAATAATTCATTAAGGTGGATTTTCCCACATTGGGTCTGCCGATTAAACTAACAAAACCGGACTTGCACTGATTTTTATCCCTTATTTCCATGTTCCTTTTCCCCTTCCTTACTTTTTATTTTCCCTAAAAAAAAGCGGTCTTTTTTTTCTTCCTTCTTTTCCTTTTTTCTGATTCTTTTAATTCCTCTGATGATAAAGAAGAAAAGAGCACCGACAATTACCCATACCAAAATAACAGGAAGGGCAATAATAAATTCTACAAAAAAGTTTACAATCCCTGTTGCCACCTGGTAGGTGTTTTCTGATAACCCCTGTAAAATCCTGTCTTTAATGCTTTCCTCAGGCTGTGGTGTATATCGTTCTACTTCCTGAATTTCAATGGTTACCGTACTGTAATCCACCAAATTATCAAAGGTGCGAAGCTGTGATTCCATGCTTTCAATTTCATATCTTACCTCTGACAATCTTCCTTCAATGGTAATAATATCTTCCATGGTTTCTGCTGTTTTCAAAAGCTCCAGCAATCTTTCCTGCTGGGTCTGAAGCATTTTTTTATGACTGGAAAGATCTACATAGCGAAGAGTTACATCCTCCACGGACTCACTTTCATTCATTATATTTCCTATCTCACCAACCTTGCCGGTAAATTCATCCAGCTTTTGTGCAGGGATTCTTACGGTAAGATTGGCATAACGATTATTTCTTCCTTCATAGCGGCTGTATAAATTGCCATGATAAGCATCCTTAGCTTCTATATAGCCGCCTATTCTGATGATTTCTTCTTCCAGCCCTGACAACAGTTGATCATAATTTTCCGTTTCTACCGTTAATTCTACTCTTCGAATCAGCTTTCTTTGTGTTTTGGCTGCCATATCCCCTGAAGAGCTTTGAGTGGAAGAGGAATTGGTCATAATATTATCCTCTGCTGCTGCCGGCTCTTCATAATAAACTTCTTCCATAGGGACTGCATCCATGGGCGCTGCTTCTTCCACCATTCCCTTGGAGGACGAAGCCCCGCCGCATCCTGTCTGTAACAAAAGTAAAGCAGCAAATAAAAACAGTATTCCTTTTAAATTTTTCTTCATTCTTCCTCTCCCTTCTTTTGTAAATACTTCCACTAAAACAAAGCTTTAATCTCTTTAAAATATTGAGATTCTTCTTTTATTTTTGCAGCAGAACCTACTACACAAATATTTTCCTGAGATATCACAGCCTCAAGATAATCTGCCAAAGACCGTATTGTCTCTCCCTCTGCCAAAAGAAGCTGATTTCTCTCTATCTGGAAATCTTCTTCTGTTTGATTTGTCATATAGGCAGATAAGGAACGAAGTCCTTTAGTTTGAGGTGTCATAGGAGTATCCAATTCACTGATTGCTCCAATTAAATATTGAGTTAATGTTCTTTCATCCGGGGTAAAATTACGAATATATTCTGCCGCCTCACGATACTGCTCAATAGTTTTTCCCAGGTTAGGATCACGATAGGAAACAAAGAAGCTGTCTCCGCTCTTGGAAAAGCCGGACATACAGCCATAAGCCCCTCCTTTTACACGAATACGGTTCCAGAGATAATCGTATCCCAGGATAACTTTTAACATTCTAAGAGCACCTGTATATTCCAGCCCTGCTTTTCTGTAATTTCCTGCCATTGCTACATACTGTACCTGTCCGGCAGTGGTAAATCCTTCGTTTTTCTTTTGGAGAACTAAGGAAAATCCTTCACTCTCCATAGGTTCCTTTTTGATTTCCTCCGCAAATTCTTCTGCCAGAAGACAAAACTCTTCAAAACTTTCTTTGCTTCCCGTAAAATCATACATAAGATTTTCTTTTCTGAAGATCTTGTCACAAAGAGACTGTAAGTTATTCTTCAGTTCCTCTTTTTTCTCCTGAAAATTCTTCTCCAGTTGACAAACAAGCTGGAATAGCGGTAATGCATTGAGTTGTTCTGACAAAGCAGCCGTCTTACTGAAATAAGAAGCTGCTCTTCCCATGGCCACAAGATGGCCTGATGAGGTCATATCCGACTGCATTCTAGATTTTAATTCTCCTAAAATTTCCTTTAATCTTTTTTCATCTTCAAAAAGAGAGTTTATCAGCACTTCTTTTGCCAACAGAAAGGCTCCCTTAAGATTATAGTCAAAGGTTTTTACCTTCCACTCAAAATACAAATTTACTTCATCCATATTTTTTGAATTGGTATAAAGATTAATTACCGGTACCATTCCTCCTGTTTCAATATGAATCTGATGGAACAGCTCCCGATAAGGATATTTCTTTGTATCCACATATCCTAAGATATTCTTTAACAACCCTAAGTAGCTGATTTCTTCTTTGGAAATTCCGTTGGCACAAAACATAATCCGAAAATAGCTGATGTGATTGGTAAAAATAGGATGATATAAAACCAAACGTTGGGCTACCTCATGTTTTTCATTATAAAGGGGAGAAGTTTCCTTCTTTAAATCTTCCCTTTTTAATACCGGAATACACTGTAATTCCTGAGGGCTGTCTTCCCGTTCCTGGTAGGCAATTAATTCCTTGGTATCTTTCACAATCTGTTCTCTTTCTTTTTGGGAAAGAGACTGCTTATACTCCTCAAGCCTTTGCTCCAGCTGTTGCTCCCATTCTTCTGTCAATCCAACCTTCGGGACTACCGTAAGAATAGATTTATGGGTATTGTTAAGAAGAAAATCCTTAATCAGAGTTTCATAATAATCCGTATTAATTTTTTCTCGAAGGAGGGCAAAGGTTTCATTGGCCTGTAAATGGATAAAGGGCTTTTCTTCATCATAGAGCCAACTATCTAAAATCTGCAAACCATAAACCAGTCCTGGAGGGTATGAACCAAAATCGGCTTCCTTATATTTAAATTCATAATAAGTTAAGGCAGCCGTTAAAGAGCGCTTGTCCAGTCCTTCTTTAGCCAGCTTTTCTAATGTCTCCTCCACAAGAGCCACGAATTCCTGTTTTTTGTCTTCTTCTGTATTTTTAGCCACAATACTAAAGTAGGGCTGCTTTACTCCATTATCATAAAAGCTATAAATATCTGTTCCCAATTCTGCATCTAAAAGTTCCTGCTTCAAAGGCGCTCCCGGTGCAGAACATAAAGCATAATCTAAAATCTGAAAAGCCAGATAATGCTCCTGATTTAAATTATGCTCAAAGGCTGCATTATAGCTTAAATACGTATTCTTCTTCAATTCCTCCTCAGAGGCTACAGAAAACTCCTTTTTAATTTCTCTTGGCTTTTCAAAGGGTATTTGATTTTCAATTTCCGTATCAATATTCAGATATTCAAAATCAGAAAGATATTCTCTGTCTAAAAAATTCAGTTTTTCTTCCATATCCATATTCCCGTAAAGGAAAATATAACTATTAGAAGGATGATAGTAAGTTCTGTGAATCTCTAAAAAATGATCGTAGGTAAGAAGAGGAATTTTTTTTGGATCTCCTCCTGATTCCTCCCCATAGGCGTTGTCCGGAAAAAGAGAATTTAAAATTTCTCTTTCCATAACATCATCCGGTGAAGAAAAGGCTCCCTTCATCTCATTATACACAACCCCATTAATGGTGAGAGGACCTTCCTTGCTTTCCATTTCGTAATGCCACCCTTCCTGACGAAAGGTTTTATCATGTTCATAAATATTGGGATAAAAAACAGCATCCAAATATACATGCATGAGATTCTGAAAATCCTTATCATTGCAGCTGGCCACAGGATATACTGTTTTATCCGGATAAGTCATGGCATTTAAAAAGGTATTTAAGGAACCCTTTGCCAGTTCAATAAAAGGATCCTTTACCGGGAAATTTTTGGAACCCCCTAAGACTGAGTGCTCCAAAATATGACAAACTCCGGTACTTTCCTTAGGTGTTGTCCGAAATCCAATATAAAACACCTTATTTTCATCTGTATTCTCCATAGCAATTATTCTTGCTTTAGTTTTCTTATGCTTCAGCACATAAGCCTGACTTTGAAAATCCTCCAAAAATCTTTTTTCGATTAATTCATAGGCGGTAATATTTTCCTGTTTCATATTTTTTACTTTTCTCCCTTTCCCTTACGGTATATTTTAAACGGATACCGACATCAGTCCCAGTTTTGTAATATGCATCTCTTCCACCAAGGTGATATCTTTTTTCCTCTGCAATTCTTCATTCCCCACAATGTCCTGAATTTTATAAACCTGACTTTTATATCCCGGAGTTTTTACTCCGTCCTTCTCCTCCTTCCACACATTCATGCGAAACTTTGCTTTCATTTGTCGAAATACAAAAAAGGAAAGATCAGTTTCCTTTAAATAGAAAATATGATCTTCCAGTTTTGTCTCAGGTGCCACTTCTTTAAGGATATAATGACTGATAATCATTTTCAGTTTAAAGGGCACCTCGTCCTCCTGCAGTAATTCCTCATAAGTATATCTGGCTCCCAAATATACATTGGTTAAATCATGCATTACATATTTAAAATCTCTGTTTTCCAATAGTATCTCCTTAATCCTTAAAATAGGGGATTTTATTTCCGCTAAGCCGAATTGCTTCCAGAATTTCTTCCTCCGACTTTCCTGTTTCCTTTGCCAACTCTTCAACCGTAATCTTTTTTTCCGGACTTTCTGCCAATTCCTTGGCCAAATCCTGAATTTCATTTACCTTTGCTTCCAATTCAAAATCGGCTTTTTTTACTCTGGTATTCTCGTTAATATAGTCCTCCATGGCATCCATCATCATCTTACCAAGCATACTTTCAGCCTCCTCCGGTTCCTCCAGGCAGCCCAGCATTTCGATTCCTGTGGCTAAAGCAAGGTTTCCCTCTCCCACAAGGTCTTCTAAAAATACCCCTTGACCTATATATAACTTTGCCAGATCCACCACCTGGGTAAGATAATGGGTAAGTAGCTGTTCCTTACCTTCACTATCCCCTGCCATAGCTGCCATGGTATAGGCTCTTTTCTGTCCTTCCGTAAGTTTAGGCAACAGACTAAGCTCCTTCTCATACTCTGCCAAATAATCTTTTTCTTCACTGCTTAGTCGTTCTTCTATCTCTATAGATTCACCGATTCCGATATTTTTTGCTTTCAAATATTGGTATACAGGCTCCAGTTGCTCTTCTTCTATCCCTATAGCGTCAAAGGCTTCTTTTACCTGTTCCTTGGAAATCACATTCTGCTGATTTTTTGCTAATTCCTTTATTCCTTCCAGGGCTTTTGCAAATTCCAGTTCTTTATTCATTATTTCCCAAACTATCCTTTCCTTATGCTTTTACTGTACATGCTCGTGGGTAAAAAGATGATCCTGACAGTACTCATAGTTCCCGTTACATTTGGAACAAAATCTAAACTCTAAATCCGGATGACTTTCTTCTGTTTTTCCGCATATTGCACATTTGTGGCGTGTTACAGGCCGCATTTTCTTTACAGGGGCGCTGGCCGGACCATAAGACGTCCTGTTTTTTTTGGGCGGTACATAAGATTTATTTTTAGAGGATAAAAAGAACAGGATAAAATTAAGCAAAGAGGCAAGGATAATGATTTTCCCAATTAATCCTGTCTGGAATGCCTCCATAACTAACATAAAAGCATATAAAATTCCCAGCCATTTTACCTTCATGGGCACAGGAATAATAAAAAGCAGCATCACAATCTGCATATTGGGAAAGGTAGCTGCATAAGCCAAAAGGATCGACATATTGATATAGTAGGTACTGACAAAAACCCCAATTCCCAAGGCATCAATTCCATAACCGAAAAGATAGATAAAATAACCAAGAAAAGCTCCCACTATAGTAAACAGCATACCGGAAAAAATATAAACATTAAACCGAAATGTCCCCCATACTCTTTCCATGTTGTTTCCCAAGGAATAATAAAAATACAGCATAATTAACGTAAATAAAATATTACTGCTTGGAGGGGGTACTACCACCCAGGTTAATAATCTCCAAATCTGCCCCTTTAAAATTAATGCAGGTTCTAAGGTTAAAAACTGGAAAAAGTTACTGTTTACCAGGGAAATAATATAGCCAAATCCATAACATACAATTAAATATAAGGATAAATTTTGAATGGCATATTTTCCCAATGCTCTTTCCATTTTATTCATCATACTTTGCTTCATTTTTTCTATATTTCCTCCAAATAATCTGTTCTTTGCCTTTTAACATAAGGCTGAATCCCACAATGGTCTTTGTTCCCTGTATTGTTCATTCATCCATTGTACTGCTTCTTCTTTTCCCTGTGGTGAAAAAGGAAAACATCTTCTTTGTTTTTTTTCTTCCTCTGTTTTAAAAAAATTATAAGGCTCAGGCCAAAGAATCACTTCAATAACCGTTTCCTCTTCCTCTCTTATTGTTTCCACTTTTTTTGCAAGCCGATACCGCATTCCCCGGTAGCTTCCCAAAAAATCTTCTTTTTTAATATATTCTAATGCAATGGTTCGGGAATCAATCATAAATTTTTCTAAAACTCCTCTTATACTCCTAATAATTCCATGGCTTTTCGTCTTTTTCTAGTGCAACGGTTTTAAATTAACTATACCATATCACATGCCTATTTTCCTGATAGCAAAGATTCAAAAATCCTCAGCGTAGCCCGCTACGCCTACGTTTTTTGAACTTCACTCTCAGAAAAATATTCTATGTGAATGG
>JAFXGR010000021.1 GCA_017520155.1 Lachnospiraceae bacterium | reverse complement strand
TTACTGAGATAATCATTAATAACTTCTGTTTCCTCCCATAGCTTCAACCGCTTTACCAATTGTCTCCAATCAGAAGCATTGGCATGAGCTGACTCGATTAACTGCTGTACCTTAGACAAATCTTCTTTTTTCTTTCTAAATCACTTGACTTTAATTCTACCTGAACTTTCAGAAGCTTTTCTCTTTCTTCTTCCAGCTTACCTTTTAAACAGCCTCTTTCCTGCTCCAGGCTATTGATCTCATCTGTGATTCTTTCAAGATCCTCTTTTCCTGCTTGTAAATGGGCTTCTTTTTCTTTTATTTCTAAGATTTTTAAATATTTTTCTGTCTCTTCCTGTAATGCCCTATTGTTCACAAGCTTAACATTATGCTGCTGAATTTGGGTAAGCATTTCAATTTCTTTTTCCAAAATTTCAATCTGTTCCTTAATTTCACGATAAGATGCCAATTGGTCACTAATGGCAGAAATCGTATCCTCCTTACTTTTGGGAAACATATAATCTTTAATAAACTGACTGGTACCGTTTGTCATTCGTAGTGCAATAGCACTTTTTTGCATTGTTTTAAAACGTCCCCCATCTACATATCCAAAAATCACATCATTTAAGGTGTTTAAATACGATTCCCTGGTAGGATAAACTCTGTTTAGATTGCTTCGATTTTTATTTTCTTTTACTACGGCTCTTTCCTTTATTAAATTTTGCAGTCTTGCATACGAATAAGGGATATTTCCCTCAAAAAGATATTCATCCTCCGGCATTTTGCCCAGATGACTGAAAAAATGATATTTTTTCAAATCAACATCATTTTTTCCTACTTCAAAGAATACTCCAATACATAGATTACTCTGATTTGCTGTATCAAGAATCTCCAGCACAATCTGAGCATGAAAATCCTGATCGCCTCGGTTTGACGTACCATCTTTTTGTGCTCCCCTTAAATAAGTTAAAACACTTCGTTTATTTTTTGTATCATCTGCCGCTCGATTGAAAAAATCATTTCGTACACTTCCATACAATACAGCCTGAAGGGCATCCATTACCGTAGATTTTCCGGAACCGCTTTTTTCGCTGAATAAATTTACATATTCATGAAACTCTATGACTTTATGATCAATCCCACCCCAATTATTGATGAGCATTCTAGTAAACAGCTTCTTCCTCTGTTTCATATTCTTTTGCCTCCTCCTGATATGCCTCCAGTAATTCATTCACTGCAGCAGAACTGCAATATAAATTAATGGTACTATAAATATAAATGGGTGTTCTGTCTTCCAAATCTCTGGCTGCTCCGGGATAATCCACAATCTGATATCTCTTCAGAAAACGGATACTATCCTTCCATTCACTGTCTGTAATTTTTTGCTGAATTAAATTTGTATTTTTCCCGTATTCACGAAGTTCCAATAAATTTGTTGTTGTTTCTGCCAAGGTCTGTCCCAATATTTTATCTCTGTAAATAATTTTAATCAGTAACATAATAATGGTTAGCAATCTGGAAAGGCAAACCGTCTCTACTCCTTCTCCTGTCAAACGAAAAATATGCTCTTGAGGATCATGCTTTAATTCGCAATCTGTTATTGCCAAATACTGTTCAATAAAGGAACGATGTCTTGTACAAATAGCATATTGTTCATTATCATGAGGTACCAAGGTTATGGGATCGTATTTTTCCCTTAAAATACAAGTTTGACGAAAAAGGCTGGCAATGGTTTTTTTCAATTTTTCCTGATCTGTTATGGGTAGACTCTCCATATAATTCATCATGTTTTTTTCTCCTTTATAGAAATGGCTGTGTATTTCATTC
>JAFXGR010000020.1 GCA_017520155.1 Lachnospiraceae bacterium | reverse complement strand
AGTGGAACAGTTAAGAAAACTTTTGGAATAAAAAGAACGGATTATTACGGCCTAGCAGGAAACCATTTCCAAACAGCAGATTCAGATTGAAAATATGATACAGGCACTGCTTCATGCCAGAAAGAAGAGCTTTGGTTCTTCTTCCGAAAAGACACAGGTGGAAGGTCAGCTGCACCTGTTTATGACCCAGCAGGAGCTGGCGGTAGAACTGTTAAAACAGCAGAAAGAGATTTGCGTAAAAGCCCATAAGAAAACACCAAGAAAATCCGGGGTACGGGAAGAAATGCTCTCCGGCTTAAAAAAAGAAGTGGAAGAATATCTGATTCCGCAGGAGGAGGTATGCCCTAAATGTGGGGATAATCTTACCATCATCGGAAAAGAAGTTGTTCGTACCGAGGTGGAGTTTGTTCCGGCAAAGCTTCTGGTAAAGCAGATTGTCCGTCAGGTGGCTAAATGTGCTTCCTGTGGAAAGAAAGGTAGTGAACACAAAATACCAACCTTTGTCAAGGCACAGGTTCCAAAGCCGGTATTGCCTCATTCTTTTTCTCCCCCCATCTTTGGTTGCTCAGGTGTTATACCAGAAATTTTCCATGGGCATGCCCTATGACCGTCAGGAGAAAGACTGGTATCGGCTGGGCCTTGTGTTATCCCGGGCAGATATGGCCTACTGGACGATCCGCTGCAGTGAGAAATGGTTTCTTCCCATTTATCAAAGAATTCATGAAAAACTATTGTCTTCCTGTGCTCTTTTACACATGGATGAAACCAGAATTCAGTGCAACAAGGAACCGGGACGTAAGGCAAGTACCGATTCTTATATGTAGGTCATGCGAAGCGGAGCCGGTGAAGAACTACAGGGAGCCTTCTTCCACTACTCTCCTTCCCGGAACCGTGAAGTAGCAAAAAAACCTCTTAGGGGACTATAAGGGCTATCTGGTGACGGATGCCTACGTGGTGTATGAGGATGCCGGCCAGTATCAGCACTGCTTATGCTTTGACCACTGCCGTCGCTATTTTATAGAGGCAATTCCCCTGGACAATAAGGGGAAAGAGATTCCCGGATCCAAAGGAGCCGAGGGAAGGGAATTTATCAACCTCCTGTTTAAGGTGGAAGAAAAAATCAAAGAACTGCCTTTTGCAGAAAAGAAAGAAAAGCGTCTGGAAGCGTCAAAGCCGATTCTGGAGGCCTTTTGGTCATGGGTG
This sequence comes from Lachnospiraceae bacterium, assembly GCA_017520155.1. Classification (GTDB taxonomy): domain Bacteria; phylum Bacillota; class Clostridia; order Lachnospirales; family Lachnospiraceae; genus SFDP01. The sequence goes on along the minus strand of JAFXGR010000020.1, from coordinate 8,876 downwards.
GAAAAGACATCGGCTCTTCCTACGACCAATGAGAACCTAACAAAAGCCCTTACCTATGCCACCAATCAGAGGGAGGGTCTGGAAATGTTTCTTACCGATGGAAGGATTCCCATCTCCAATAACCTATATGAAGCCAATATCAAGCCCTTTGCTACAGCCAGGCGGGCCTGGCTGTTTGCAGACAGTCAGAAGGGAGCCAAAGCCACAGCAGTGTTATATACTTTGGTAGAAAGTGCCAAAGCCAACCAGTTAGATATTTATGAATATTTGAAATATTTACTGGAAGAAATGCCGAACAATCGCCACTTAGAATACCCGGAGATTATAGATCGATACCTGCCCTGGTCAGAAGAACTGCCGGAGAGATGCAGGTTAGAAATAGAAAAGAAAAAACAGTTCAAAAACTAACATCCTATACAGCCTACCATGAAAAAGGTATTCTGCATAGGACGCCTTTTTTTGATGCGCTTACAGAAAATTCAGTAAAAATCATAACAAAATAGCAAAACCGTATAGACTGCATATTACTGCATTCCATACGGTTTTCTTGTGTTTCATAATATTACATTTTTCCGCTATAACACGGACGCTCCGGGGAGTCCCCCTGTTCAATTTCGCGAAAATTCGTGTGTGAGAGGGCGCCGGTCTTTAGGTTAAAAGTTGTGAAGATTTGATGTCCCCCATCCCAACAAGTACCTCTTTTATTCTTCTCATAACAAAACAAGTTAGGATAATTTGACAATAGTCAAATATCTACCCTGCATTTTTTAATCCAATAATATAATTTCCAAACTTGGCATACATATCTTCCGTTATTGTTTCTGGCAAATTAAGTTCTTTTTCTGCATTAACCAATTCCTCAAATGTTATCAATTCAATACATTTAGTAAAATCTAATCTTTGAAGAACTTTTTTCGTATAAGGTCTTTTGGCATCTTGAAACGAAATGCTAAGCAAAAACTCTTGCACCCTTGAGCTGTTCAATAAAAGCATACATGTATATGCATCTGAATAATTATCAAATGATAGGAAGTAAGATGTATCATCTACCATGATAGGCTGTTCAATTCTATCTTCATTATAAAGCAATGAAAACAAAGGTTTTTTATAAAAGCCTGAAATACCCACTTTATATTCTGCATACGAATAATCGCCAACTCCAAACATACTAAACGCCGGAGCTCCTTTGTATATGCTACTTTTTCTAGAATCAAACAATGCTTTTCGATCACATAAATACTCCCAAGTCTTTGGAGCCAATTGTTTAATATAGTCCGTTTCCTCGCGAGCCTTCTTTTGTGTAACGATGACAAACTTCTTAAATTCTGAACAAATGATAGGGGTCTTGAATGAACTGCTCTTCATTAACGGAAAGACCAAGGTTTCCTCTAGTTCAATTTCTTCCTTGTTCTTATTCCGATAACAATTATCACCTTTTTTCTCAAGTTCCATAACACCTGCGCAATCGTGTTTTACACCTTGTCTCCACTCAATACTACAAGTGCCTTCCAAATCAACAACATCCTCTTTAGAATTACTCAATCTTCCATTTTCAAACACAATGTGCCCTTTTATAACATCAGGATTGTCAATGTCATACACTCCGCAATCTCGACATTTCGCATTAGCTGTTGACATTTTAATAAAAAGCAGACAAGCCGGAGCACTAATCCCAAATACCTTAGATGAATTGAAATTATACATTTTAACTGAATCTATACACGTGTCATTCCTATCTAGTTCAAGTAAAACATTTCTCGCAACTGATGTTTTACATAACATTGCGATTGCAACCTTTTTGTTAATCGACTTTTCAATTAACTTAAGGATAATATACTCACAAATATCAAAATTACTTGCTCCTGTAATCGCATCTGTTCCACTTAACCTTTTGAAATTCTCTTTTTCCGGCAAATTAAAATTCAATTCCGAATTAGTAGCCCATGGTGGATTTCCGATAAATAATGTTTCTTCTTCTCCAATATGCTGTTCTATCTGATATGAGAAGAAATTGTCATTAATAATTTTAAGCCTTTCATCAAGAATTCGTTTCCGACATGCCTCACAATATTCAGCGTTTATTTCAAGCCCATAAGCTTGCTTTATACTCTGAAAAGATTTTAATGACGCATACAAAAAATTACCAAGTCCAGAAGTGGGTTCTATGATAACCTCTGGAGTAATATGCAATTTATCTCGCAATAAATTACAAACAGTTTCTGCAAAATAATCTGGTGTTTGATAATCTCCAAATTCTTTTTTTAACTCGTTACCATTCATAGTTTAACACCCCATTCACAGTATTATCTAAAGCAATAACTCTTGCATACTGTAATCTCCACTGAAGTGCATTACTAATCGTTAAATATCCCTGTTCTGGCTTATGGCTTAAAATTTCATCCGCCAAATCTGAATAAACTATATCATCTCCCGGCACATTCTTATCAACAATAAATCCAATAATATCTTCCTTATTAGCTCCATCATCCACCATTTCTCTCAATCTTTTCGTAATTGTATAATCCGCTGTTCTTGATTTTTCAATAAATGTACAGTACTTAAAATCTAAAGTGCAAGTTGTCGCAGTATCTTTTTTATCATAGACAAATACTAAAATATTATATCCCAAACCAAAAATTTTCTGACGAGCATTTTTGAACGGACAACTGCTCTGCGGTTGCACTATACTCGTTACCTTAATGTCTGTTTCAATTGCTGCCCCAGGGAGATCTATTCCTTTTGCACTACTACCTATCTCGATTTCATATTTACTCGAAATATAATCTTGAAATCTATGCTCAACATATGTTCCAACTGCTTTTCCATCTGTTACACCAATTAATGATGAATGATTTTCCTTTTTCATAAATTCACAAAAAATTTTTGCTTCCTGCTTTAAATCATTTATATCCATTACTTTCATACTTAATCTTTCTCCAATGTGCAATTATGCACTATATTATATCACATCCACATTTATCAATAAAGCGTTTTTGTAACATCAAAAGCATCGACTGCATTCCAGCTATCTTCCCAATTGACTTTTACCTGTGAAGATACCATACCTTCTACCTTTCTAATTGCTTCCTCTTCCGTTTCTGCTTCAATTTGCATTGAACCCATTTTCATTATTGTCACATCCCAGATTTTTTTCATATACATTCTCCTCTCTAAGATTATTAATCGCCATTCGTATTATTTCAGATTTTGGCTTATCAAGTAATTTACAATATGCCTCTAAACGTTTTTTTGTCTGTTCATCCATCCTTATAGAATAAACATATTCCTTATTATTTTTCCCTTTTGGTCGCCCCATATTACTCATCTGTTCACCTCGTAAATGTAGTATACTTTTTGCACTACAAAAAGTCAATATATTTATCGAACATTTGTTCTTTTTTTTCTCAAAAAAATTCTCCGGTTAATTTTTCAACTGTTTCAAATCAACCGAAGTTATTTAATCAAAATATTCGTATCGCATCTGTAAGTAGTCCGTTACTACTAAGGAATATCCCAAGACATTTGCCTTTATCCCCTCTCCGGCTCAACCCTTAGTAGTCGAAACGGTAGTATTTATGCGGGTTTGCGGTACATTATGACCTACTCTGCCCCAGTTTGCCAAAGTCCGATTTATTGTACAACTGACCTGCCGTGGCAGATGAATAATACTTTTATCATAGTTATCAAACTCCTTAAAATGCCGTGAAATGCCCCATTTTGCAAGACATTCCGGCTTTTTGTTATAATTCTTATTCAGATGTCAACCGGGCAAATTATAACATAATTTAGCAAGTTGTGACTACCTGTTAGTAGTAGGAATAGTGGTAAAAGGCAAAGTCTCACTACTAAAGGTTTTTCATGATACCCAACTCGTTAAAATATCATCAAATTATTCATTGCCTGCGGAATGTACTCACTCTTTCCTTTGGAAATTTATCTAATTTTATAGCCTTTTTCTCTGTCTTTACAACAGTATTTTTCTCTCTGACATTTCTCCTGATAGTTTTACCTTATCCTTCCCCTTGAAAAAATATTCCGTTTATGTATAATAGAAACGATAGCTTAAAAACGAAAAGAACATAGGAAATATGAGGTTTTATCTATGATTAGTGCAAATAATGTAACCTACAGAGTAGGAAAAAAAGCTCTGTTTGAAGAAGTAAACATTAAATTTACGGAAGGAAACTGTTATGGTCTCATTGGAGCCAACGGTGCCGGGAAATCTACCTTTTTAAAAATCTTGTCCGGTCAGTTAGAGACTACCAATGGAGACATTGTGATTACTCCCGGGCAGCGTTTATCTGTTTTGGAGCAGGATCACTTTAAATACGATGCTTATAATGTATTAGATGTTGTTATTATGGGAAATCAGCGTCTTTACGACATTATGAAGGAAAAAGATGCCATTTACGCAAAAGAGGATTTTACCGATGAGGACGGAATCCGTGCCAGTGAGCTGGAAGGAGAATTTGCAGAAATGGACGGATGGGAAGCCGAGTCCAATGCTGCTACTCTTTTAAACGGTCTTGGTATTGATACAGAGTATCACTATTCTTTACTGGCTGATTTAGATGGTAACCAGAAGGTGAAGGTTCTGTTGGCAAAGGCTCTCTTTGGAAATCCTGATATTCTTCTTCTTGATGAGCCTACTAACCATTTAGACTTAGATGCCATTGCCTGGCTGGAAGAATTTTTAATCAACTTTGAAAATACGGTAATCGTAGTATCCCATGACCGTTACTTTTTAAATAAGGTATGTACTCATACTGCCGATATTGACTACGGTAAAATTCAGCTTTATGCCGGAAACTATGATTTCTGGTATGAATCCAGTCAGCTTTTGATTAAACAGATGAAGGAAGCCAATAAGAAAAAGGAAGAAAAAATCAAAGAATTACAGGAATTTATTTCCCGTTTCTCTGCTAATGCTTCCAAATCAAAACAGGCAACCTCCAGAAAACGTGCTTTGGAAAAAATTCAACTGGATGATATTCGTCCTTCCAGCCGTAAATATCCTTACATTGATTTTAGACCGGAGCGTGAAATCGGAAACGAAGTTCTTACGGTAGAAGGTCTTTCCAAGACCATCAACGGCGAAAAGGTACTGGATAATATTTCCTTTATTGTTGGTCATGACGATAAGATCGCCTTTGTGGGAAGCAATGAGCTTGCCAAAACCACTCTCTTTAAAATCTTAATGGGTGAAATAGAACCCGACGAAGGAACTTATAAATGGGGAGTAACAACTTCTCAGGCATATTTCCCTAAAGATAATACTGAGGAATTTGACAATGATTATACCATTGTAGACTGGTTAACCGGCTACTCTCCTATTAAGGATGTAACTTATGTTCGTGGATTCTTGGGCCGTATGTTATTTGCGGGAGATGATGGAGTAAAAAAGGTTCGTGTTCTTTCTGGAGGGGAAAAGGTTCGTTGTCTTCTTTCCAAGATGATGATCAGCGGTGCAAACTGCTTAATCTTGGATGAGCCTACCAACCACTTAGATATGGAATCTATCACTGCTCTGAACAATGGTTTAATTAAATTCTCCGGTGTTGAATTATTCTCTTGTCACGATCATCAGTTTGTTCAGACTACAGCAAACCGTATTATGGAAATCTTACCTAATGGTTCCTTAATCGATAAGATTACCACCTATGATGAGTATCTTGCCAGCGATGAAATGGCTAGAAAGCGTACTGTTTATACTAATACTGAAGAAGATAATTAAAGTAAAAAAAGTAAAATTAAATGGGGATTCATCACTTCTCTTTAGAGAATTTGCATGATTCCCCCTTTTTATGATATTCTTTCACTATACAGAGCTTTAGAACAACAAAAAGAAAGCATCATCTGCCTAAAAAATCTTTTATTTGTTCTGCCTAAAACAACATTGAAATTAAATTTATTTTATTCTATTTATAAAAAGGAAGTAATAAAAAATGAACATCGTAGATTTACACGTACATTCCAACAAATCTGACGGAAGTCTGTCTCCTACCCAATTGGTAGAATTAGCTGTACAAAAGGGACTGTCTGCCTTTGCTCTGACAGATCATGACACCACGGAAGGTTTAGAAGAAGCTATGGGTGCTGCCCAAAAATATAATCAATTTTTAGACAATAACCAGGAGGTCGGAAAGCCCTTAGAGGTAATTCCCGGTATTGAATTTTCTACAGAATATATGGGAAAAGATATTCATATCGTTGGACTGTTTATTGAATATGATTCTGATGTTTTTAAGAAAAAAATTCAGGAATTTGTAGATGCCAGAATTTTAAGAAACCGAAAAATGTGTGAAGGATTGGCATCTGCCGGAATTGATATTACTTATGAAAAGCTGTTGGAAGAATTTCCCTGCTGCATTATTACCAGAAGCCATTATGCCAAATATCTTTTAAATCATGGCTATACTACTTCCATGCCGGAAGCCTTTGAACGTTATATTGGAGATCATGCTCCTTATTTTGTTCCCAGGGAAAAGATTACCCCTCAACAAGCAGTGGAACTGATTAATGAGGTAAAGGGAATTGCTATTTTGGCTCATCCCATTCTTTATCGCATGAGTAAGGAAAATCTGGAAAACTTGGTTAAATCCTTGGCAGAAGTTGGACTTGCGGGAATTGAAGCCCTCTACTGTACCTACACAAAGGGGGAAGAACTTCAGATTCGGAAATTGGCACAAAAATACAATTTGCTGATTTCCGGCGGCTCTGATTTCCACGGAACCATTAAGCCTAAATTAGAGCTGGCAACAGGATATGGAAATCTGGTGATTGGAGAACATATTTTAGATGAATTAAAGAAAGAACGAGACAGAAGATATTTTTCTTCACTTTCAAAAGAAAGTTCTGTTTAATCCGTGAAAGGAAGAACCGTATGAATACAAAAATATTTTTTACCGATCTTGACGGTACATTATTGAATGATGAAAAAAAAATCACAAAAGAAACTTTTCTTACCTTAGAAAAATGGTGCCAAGCAGGCCATAAGCTGGTCCTTTGCTCCGGTCGGGCTTTGGATAGTATTCTTCATGTATTTGAAGCTTTACAGCTTACCTTTCCCGGTGTTTATCTGGTGGGCTGTAACGGCGGAGAAATTTATGACTGCAGTAAAAATAAGCTTTTACTTCGAAGAACCATCTCCTACGACGATGTAGAAAAGGTATTTTCCCTTGCCCAAAAACATCAAATCCATATTCAAACTTATAGTGAAACTCATATTATTACCAAAAAAGAGGGAAAAGAGTTAAGCTATTACAAAAGAGCTATCCATACTCCCGTAATTATTACAGAGGATATTTTTTCCCATTTAAAAAAGGAACCCTGCAAATGTCTTGCTATTGAACTTACAGACCTGGAACGTTTGGATCAGTTTCGACAGGAAGTTGAGACCCAACTTGGAGACAGACTTTCCGTAATTTACTCTAATCCCAACTATATTGAAATTTTTCCTGCAGAATCGGGAAAAGGTTCCTCCATAATTTGGCTCTGTAATTATTTAAATATTCCTATAGCTGACTCCCTTGCTGCCGGAGATGAAATGAATGATATTTCCATGATTCAGACTGCAGGACTTGGTATTGCCATGTGTAACGGAAGAACGGAAGTACAGCAGGCAGCAGATCTTGTTACCTCCCATGACAATAACCGGGATGGCCTGGCAGAAATATTAAAACAACAGATATAGTCCTTTATTCTTACCGAAAAAAGAAAGAAAAACAGCAGTTTAATTTACAAGTAATCCCTCTTCCATTACTTGTAAACTAAACTGCTGTTTTTTATTAAATGGATAACACAAAGTCAACATCTGCTTTACTTCGTCTCTTCCAGCAAATCCTTAAATTCCTTAGAAATATTCTTGGATGCCTCTGCCAGCTCGTCAACAGAATCCGCCAATCCTCTTACCACATTTTGAATGTCGTGGGACATATCTACATATTCACAGATAGAATGATCAATCATTTCCACATCGTGCTCATATCCTTCTGCAACAGTGACAAAATCCTCATAGCCACTAACCACCTTTTCGGAAAGAAATTCTGCCAAACGTTCCATATGTAAAATCATCTCGCTAAGACGTTGTCTTATCTTATCTTCTTCCAAACTATCTTCCATTTCCTGACATTCCTGAATCAGATCGCAAATTTCATTTACCGCATTTTCAGCCTCTTCCTTATGATAATCAGAAACTTCCTTAAGCTCCATATTTTTTTCCTTCATAAACTCCGTGATTCCAAAAATAGTATCCGAAGTGTCTGCTATCACATCCAGGCTGTCACTAACCATATGAATCTCTGTATCTGTTTGAAATCCTGCAGCGACAATCTCATCTAATTTTTCACTGAGCATCTTTAATTTATCAGATAACCCTACTTTTCCCCCAAGCTGCTCTTCCATTGTTTATCCCTCTACAATTAAATATCTGCCATCGCCTACATCAAATATTTCCTGTGCAGATAAAATCTCTTCTTCATCTGCTCCTTCTATATCAATACCTTGTTCATCAAAATACTCCCAAACTTCCTTGGGGGAGTTTACCACAATGGCCATACACTCTTCTAAAAAAGCCTCTGCCTCTTCCATACTGTCAGCTACAGGCTCAGGAAAAAGCTGCTCCTGATTTTTTAAAAAACAACGTAATACTGCTTCGTCATATTCATGCATCATTGTACCCTCCTTTTTTCTTATCATAAAACAACTTTTTTCTACCGTCAACATTACATAGTTAAACTAGTGTAACGTTTTCTAAATAGCTATACCATTCACATAGTATAGTTTATGAAAAGTTATGGAGTAACTTTTCATAAAAAGGCACGGAAAGTGCCGTCCATCTGATTATAGGGTTCGCGGAGCGGTTCCTATAATATATT
>JAFXGR010000002.1 GCA_017520155.1 Lachnospiraceae bacterium | reverse complement strand
GACAGAGCACGGAATAGAAATTCCATCTGAATACTAATTAGACAACAACTGCACTCTACTCCGGAAAGGTATGCACTGCTTTTCCGGAAAAGGGTGCTCTGAATTTCCGAAAAGTATGCACTTTTACATCGGAATACTCACATAAACAAAAAATATTTTTAGTTATGTAGTATATGTGAAAGCCTTTGATAATCGACCTATCAAAAATTTAGTACCTAAATTTTTTTTGGTCTTGCTTGCACCCAATACCAAAATTTCATTTTGGTTGGGCGCCAAGGGGGTAGCCCCCTTTGGAAACCCCTTATCAGCTATAATAATGTATTATAGCTGTCTTATTATATACCCTCTTATCATCGTGTATATAATAAGCAAAAAAGAGAGGATATGACTGTATACTATACAATCCTATACCTCTCTTTTTTCTTTGTTATTTACCCCTGTAAACGTGCTAAATAATCCATGTTTTAATAAAATTATTTTATAATTCTATTAAAACTTTTACAGCTTCGCTTTCATATTCATTCATAAAATGCTCCAGTGCAGCTGTCATCATTAAATCTTTTTTAGCACCATTCTTCTCTAAAAATGATTCCCATCTTTTTAATGTACTACTGTTTAATGTCATGCTTTTTTTACAAGTTTCTTCATTAAATTTTAAAGTAATATTTTTTGTTGCCATACCATTTTACCTCCTAAAAATAAAAAATTTTTATAATTCTATATGCTTAATATGTAAAAAATATTTTTATTTTTATATTAAAATTTAACACCAAATTATATTTTTTTATCAATAGGGTGGGAAGGTTTTGGATAAAACCTTTCCTTTTTAGTAGGCTTAAAAATGGTCCAGTATATAGCCCAAAAACGTATAAAATGGACTATATAGTAGCCCACTTTATTCGATTTCATTCTTATGATGTTCAAAAAATTCAAAAATTGCGACTTCTAACAATCTCGTTATAGTTAGTTTTTCATTATATTTTTCATTATATTTGTTTTTAAAATACTCCAATTCTTCATACCTTTCTTTTTCACATTTAAAATGAATTATTTTAAAATTTTTTCCATTTCTTCCCATAATTACCTCTAAAAATAACGTATATACGTTATTAATTTTTAATTTTTTCATATCACCACTGTAACAAAAAATAAAAATTTTTGGTAGGTGAAATATGAAAAAAGCTGAATTAAAAAATTTAATTGACGGTCATTTTTTAAACCTTTATTATAGGGCTGAGGGTTGTTTTTGTAACGGAGGAATAACAGAGATTATGACTAAAATACAAAAACAAAAAGAGCAAATTATAAACAATCACGTTAACAACGTGTACCCAATTAAAGAAATGAAAAGGGGGGAATTAACAACTTATTATACTAAACTTAACCCTAAAGACCGAAACCATAGTGGTAAGATTACAGCAAAAAAATGAAGAAGATTTGAAATTAAAAATAGTGGCATATTATGAAGGAATTTCTATCAATAATATCACTTTCTCAGAATTAATTGAAAGGGTAAAAAATGAATATGAAGCTAAAAATCAAGCTGATACTGGTTTAAGGCATAAGCAAATTTTTAATCAATATTTCAATAGTTTATCTAAAATACAAGTTAATAAAATTACATCTAATATAATTAATAATTTATTAAATGAATTAATTAAAAATGGCATTAAAAAACAAGGTTTTATTAATGCTAAGACAACCTTAAGAATGTTATATAGGTGTGCTAAAAATAACAAAATAGATTGTATTGATATAATTAAAATACTTGATGATTTTGTACCAAATTTTAAAGGGGAACATATTTATATACAAGATAATAGAAGAACCAAAAATCTTGTTTTTACAAAAGAAGAAACTGAAATTTTAATTAAATATGCAATTCAAAATCCTACATATAAATCTTTATTTTTAGCATTAATCTTGACTACAGGATGTAGGGCTGGTGAACTTCTTTGTATGAGTTATGATAATATTGATTTAGAAGAACGATTATTTTATGTTGAAAAAATAGAAAACAGAAACCATATAATTAAATCTTATACAAAGAATAATAAAAGTAGGCAAGTTTACCTTAATAACAATGCTATAAAATTATTAAATTTATTATTGGAATTAAGGAAAAAAGATAATTTTGATAGTCAATTTTTATTTCTAAATTCTGAATCAAAAGACAACAAATTGCATATTGGGGCTGAAGATGGTTTTGTTAGAAACATTCAAAAAATACTTAATTTTGATTGTTCAAAAGAATTGAGGAGTTTGCATGATGGCCGCCGAACTTATGCTACCCTTCAATATCTTTCGGGCGTTAATTTAAAAAGCATACAAAGGCAATTAGGACATAGTAGTGTAAGGCAAACAGAAGAATATATTTTTGATACAGTTGATTTAAAATATAGGGGAAATGACCTTGAAAAAGGTAATTTAGAAATATAATTTTTTTTATTTTTTTACTTTTTTAAGTGAACGCATGTGAACGCAAAAGGATGCCGATAAAATCAGCATCCTTTAGTGGACCAGACGGGAGTCGAACCCGTGTCCGAAGCCCCATCCCCTGTACTTCTACAAGCTTAGTCAATCGATTAACATTCCCTCCTGCAAACAGTGGTTGACACCTGTCTGCATTTAGTAGCTTCATGATACGCCCATGCAGGCAAAGCTTACTGCATGTCGTTTCCTATCTGGTCGATGCCAGGTTCTCTATGGATAGGTACAAAGAGTCTGACAGCTGCAACTAGGCAGCGATTGCTAAATTATCTTCAGCGTTTAATTTTAAGTTTGCCATTAACGTGTGGCAACGGCTTGCTTCTCCAGCTTCAAAAACCCCGTCGAAACCTTGACTGGCCCTGATATTAAGTTGTTGCAGTTGACTTTATTACTGTTCACTGATTCCCATGTACAGTAACCTTAATCTCTCAGTCTGCTTTCTTATTCTAACCAATCTTTTCTCCTAAGTCAATAAACTATTGGTTGAATATTTATCCGAAATTTCGAATCTTAAATTCTTTTTCCGCCTCTCTCTTTTGATCCTTTTTGGCAATATCCTGACGCTTGTCATAGAGTTTTTTCCCACGACAAAGTCCTATTTCCATTTTAGCCTTACCTTCCTTAAAATATACCTGCAAGGGAACAATGGTAAATCCTTTTTCCTTAATTTTTCCCGTCAGCTTATTAATCTCTGCCTTATGAAGTAACAGCTTTTTTACTCTGAGAGGATCCTTATTAAAAATATTTCCTTTCTCATAGGGAGAAATGTGCATCCCGTAGACAAACATTTCTCCGTTTTCAATTCGAATAAAGGATTCCTTAATACTGCATTTTCCCATACGGAGGCTTTTTACTTCCGTTCCGTGAAGCACCAGCCCTGCTTCTATCTTTTCTTCTACAAAATAATCATGGTATGCTTTTTTATTGTTAGCTACCAACTTCATTGCTTCTTTACTCATTTTCTTCTTCTCCTTCTACAAGGATAAAATCTATGGTTCTTAAAAACCGATCGGTTTGTTCTACTTGAACCTGAACCTTTTGTCCTAATTTATATTTTCTACCGGTGTCTCTTCCTACCATTTCATAAGCCTGTTCATCATAGAGGTAGTAATCCCCGGGAAGCTTTGATACATGCACCATTCCTTCTATGGTATTAGGAAGCTCTACGTACATTCCCCACTGGGTAATAGAACTGATTACGCCTTCAAAGGTTTCTCCTAAATGTTGTTCCATATATTGTACTTTTTTCAGCTTATTAGTTTCTCTCTCTGCCTCTTCTGCTCTTCGTTCCAATCGGGAGGATTGAGATGCTACCTGTGGAAGAATTTCTTCATAGTGATCTACCTTCTTTGCAGACAATCTTCCTCGAATCCAATCCTTAATAATTCGATGAATCTGAAGATCAGGATATCTTCGAATGGGAGAAGTAAAATGACAGTAATAATCACAAGCCAAACCGAAATGAGGGGTACATTCTACAGTATACTTTGCCTGTTTCATACTGCGAAGGGTCAGTCTGGAAATCATCATTTCTTCCGCACTGCCTTCTACCTTTCCCAACAGCTTTTGGATTTCCTTGGGATGAACCTCTTCCTTGCTCATTTTAATATGGTAGCCAAAATTGTAGATAAAGGATGCCAGCTTTTGGATTTTCTCCGGATCAGGAAAATCATGGGTACGATATACAAAAGGCATTTCCAGCCAGTAAAAATGCTGTGCCACAGTTTCATTGGCAATTAACATAAAATCTTCTATAATTTTTGTTGCAACATTTCTGTCATAGGGCCGGATTTCTATAGGATTTCCCGCATCATCCAAGACCATTTTTGTTTCTGGGAAATCGAAATCAATAGAGCCACGTTTTTTACGCTTCTTTCTAAGAATTTCTGCCAGCTTCTCCATCTTATGAAACATAGGCACAAGCTCCTGATAGCGTTCTATTTCTTCCTCATCGTTTTCTTCTAAAATCTTTTTTACCGAAGTATAGGTCATTCTCTCATTTACCCGAATTACCGTTTCTTCAATACTATAGTCTACCACTTCTCCCTTAGGATTAATCTCCATAAGACAGCTTAAGGCCAAGCGGTCTACCCCTGCATTCAGCGAACAAATTCCATTAGATAATTTGTGAGGAAGCATGGGAATTACACGGTCCACCAAATAAACACTGGTTCCCCTGTTTAAGGCTTCCCGGTCTAAAGCAGAGCCTTCCTGCACATAATTGGCCACATCCGCAATATGAACACCCAGATAATAATTATCTCCTTCTTTTTCCAGACTGATGGCATCATCCAAATCCTTGGCATCTTCTCCATCAATGGTAACCATGGTCACATTACGCAGATCTCTTCTTCCCAGCATATCAGCTTCGGATACCGTATCTGCTGTACGTTCTGCCTGATTCATCACCTTTACGGGATATTCCATGGGGATGTCAAAACCTTTAACAATGGACAGGATATCTACTCCGGGATCGTTAATGTGCCCCAGAATCTCTACTACCTTTCCTTCCGGTTTCTTCTTATCGCTTCCATAACTGGTCAGTTCCACTACTACCTTATGACCATCTACTGCTCCCTTAGAACGTTCTATGGGAATAAAAATATCCTCTGCCAGTTTTTGATTATCAGGTATCACAAAGCCAAAGTTTTTGCTTTTCTGGAAGGTTCCTACAATAGTGTTGGTACCTCTTTCCAAGATTTTTATTACCTCAGCCTCTTGACGTTTTCCTGTACTTTTTTTCAAAAGGGCTACCTCTACCAAATCCAGATGATAAGCACCATTTACTTTATCCTCCGGAATAAAAAGATCCTCCTGCTTTCCGTCAATCTCCACAAAGCCAAAGCCTCTGCTGTTACTGATAAAGGTTCCAAATAATCTTTCTTCTTTTCCTTGACTAGTTTTTGGATCAAAAAGGGAATATTTGCCTCTTTTGCTCACCTGAATCTTATCCTCTGCCAACAGCTCATCTAAAGCTTTTTTTAACTCTGCCCTATCTGAGGGTGCTGCCTGAAGCATAATAGCCAGCTCTTTTTCCTTCATTGGTACATAGAATTCATTTTTCATTAACTCTATAATCACTTGCTTTCTTTCTTTCCAATCCTTCATAGGCACCTCCTACAAAAAAAGGGCATTCCTGTATAACACAAGAATGCCCGAACTCTTACTTGTCCTTAAAATCTGCTGATATTCAAGATTGCTGCCAGTACAATAAACGCTACTGCCAAAAACTTTGTAATCTTAACTAAGGCACCTTCCATAGAACGTCCTTTATTCTTACCCCAGTAAGTTTCTGCCATTCCGCTGATGGCTCCCAAACCTGCAGATTTGCCTTCCTGCATTAATACTAAACCTGTTAACGCAATACAAATTATGATAAACACGATAGTTACTACAATTCTTAAAATTTCCATCTCTATAGACCTCCTTAGTCATGCCATATAAATTTACCACAACATAAGATTCTTTGCAATAGATATTTCTATTTTTTCAAAATTTTTGTAACAATTCAACTAATGTTCCTATTCTTTCCCCTTTTATCTCCTTTATACTATAAGAACCTCTTCGAGAACCCTATATTTAGATGAATACTACCTTCTGTGCCCGTTTATGAAAAGCTACTTCATAACTTTTCATAAACTATCTATCGTACTTTCACTTCACCAAAGGCTGTCCTTTCCATATCCTTTAGAATTCTTTCCGGCAATTCCTCTGCTCTAAAGATTAATTCCTCTGTAATTCTTCCTTCTCCTTCGTAATATTCTCCATACATTGCTACGGCTTCTTCCGGAGAAGCTTTTTTTACAAGTTTTACTTCCAAATTCAAATCATCGGTATGCGTTTTATACAAGATTATTCCATTACACCACATTGTATTCTCTCGGGGAAGGGCATGAGTTAACAATGCTTTGATCTCCTCTTTCTTTTCATAACGAATGGTCTTTGTTACCTCCGACTTATCCCTACTTCCTACCTGTTCCCAATCCGTAAGACTGACTTCAAGATATAGAGTCTGATCTAAAGATTCCTCGCTAAATTCTGCCCTCCAGGGAATATTTTTCTCCTGAAGTATCTTGATGGTATGAGCGAAGCCGGGATAAATCATAACCTCCCAACGATTAATATAGGTTGGGAACATTAATCCTGTTCCTTCAAAGATCAACTTCCCTATGGGAATCTGAGAATAAATCTCTGTGTACTCTGCCTCTTTTACATCTACATGATAAGCCTTATGAAGCTCTTTTATGGTAGATAAATCCAGCTTCACCTTCTCCAAACCATTAAAATATTCTCCTCCCCCAATCTGATACTTTTCCAAAAAACCTTCCATGGCTGTTTGGTCTGTGACCTTTTGGAACTCTTCCATGTGATAAATAGGATTAAAAATTTCCCCTAATTTCGTTTCCTCAAAATAAAGATTTCTGGACTCCTTTTTTCCATTTTTCTTCTGAAAGAGAATTTCAATACTATAATATTTTTCTGTTGTAGAGGAAACTTCTATATTTTTTCGAAATTCCTTGGGATCTACAGCCTGCTCCAAGGCATCATATACTACATCAAGATCTGTCAGCTTCATTTGATTTCTGGAATAAAGATTCCCCCAAAGCTCCGTACCATCTTCCAGTACCCAATGATTGCCATGAGTTTCCACACCGGGAAGTAGGATTGCTACATTTTCTACTCTATTTTTTGCAGGAATTCTTCCGTCCATTCCAAAGACATCAAAGCGGAAGGAAAAAAAGAACACTAAAGTAAGCAGAAAAGAGATTCCTGCGGAGAGAAGATTTTTTCTCACTGCCTTCAGATCCACTTCATAAATCAGCTGGATTACCACATGTCCTAAGAATACCGTAAAAACAGCTCCTAACACGCCAAAAATCAGACTTTGTCCTGCCAGAAAATACAGTAAGATAGTTCCCGACACACCAAATAGTACCAATAAAAGAATTCGTAAAGGTTCTTTAATGTTCAAAAAGCTGATGCTTTTTCCATAGCCTTCTGAGGGTCGTTTTTCATACAAATACCATGCTACTGTACCAAAGATAAGACCAAGCAACAGAAGATCTAGTATTGTTTTACCATAGGGAAATAGCTCTTTCTCCCAAAAATATCTGCTGTGCTGATATTTAAAATATCCCACCAACTTCATGATAGGGGAGGAAAAACTGTATACAGCCTCATCTCCATGTTGATAACGTCTTGTAACAAAAAAACTATTTTCATATACAAGACAAATCCCTCGAGCTGCCAGCTCATAAAATAACAATACTCCGACAGCCAATAAACTTACTAGGGTATGCCCTGTTAACAATACTGCAATGATAGAAACATGATAGATACTTAAAAACAATACCAGATAAAACAAAGTAGCTTTTCCTGCCAACATCATTAACTGTCCCGTAAAGCATCCATACCCTGCTGCTACAAATAATCCCAGTACCATATTCACTACATAGCTTACCCCAAAAAGAAGGATTCCGTTGAACCACAGGGTAAAAAATCTTCTGCTTCGCTTTATAGGCTGACTATGGTAAAAGTTCACCTGTCGTTTATCATGAAGATAGGCATAACCCTGAATTCCGAACAGTACTCCCAGCAGAATAACAAAGAAGGTTAAAATAAGATTTTCGGTATACAATGCTTCCACTGAGTTCATCATGTGATTCATCTGTTCACCTTTATCTATAGAAATACTGTTTTTTAATCCATTTAAATGAAGCAGTAAAAAACCGGGATAACAACAAAAGAACATAAGAAAGCTTCCCCAAAAGACCCAGCTTCTTCTTTTTAAATTTTCTATGGCATCAGTTAAGAATGAGTTTTTTAATATCATAACCAACAACCTCCGTTTCACTAATAAATATCTCTTCCAAACTTAAAGGAAGCACTTCGAAAAATACTGTATCAAAGGCTGAAAATGCTGTCTGAATTTCTTCTCTACTTCCTCGCAGTGTTATGGTAGATAACATTCCTCTTTTTTCCAATTTTAAAATCTCTAAGTCTTGCAGTTTTTTCTGTTCTTCTTCCCTCTGAAAGACACATTGAACCTTCTGTATATTACACTTCATCTCCAGTAAATCTTTTGAAAGAATAACACCACCTCTATGCAGCAAACCTACATGATCACAAATATCTTCCAATTCCCGAAGATTATGAGAAGCAATAATGGGAGTTAATCCTCTTAACTCCATATGATTGGCAAAAATGGCTTTGATTCCCTGTCGCATCACAGGATCCAGACCATCGAAGGTTTCATCACAGATTAAATACTTTGTATTGGCACATAAACCGCAAAGAATGGCCAGCTGCTTTTGCATTCCCTTGGAAAAGGTAGAGATCTTCCTATTTTTCTCTAAGCCAAATTTTTCCAAATATTCGTAAAAAGGCTCTGTGGCAAAATCCGGATACACGGTAGATAAATATTTTTCCATATCCTTTGCAGTTCCATTTCGAAAAAAGTAAGGTTCATCGGGAATAAAATAAACATCAGGATTACTTCCCTGCCTTACTTCTACTCTCTTTTCATCAATAAAAATCTCTCCTCCATCCGGCTTTATAATTCCTGCAATCATACTAAGAAGGGTAGTTTTTCCGGCTCCATTTGTTCCAATAAGACCAAATACAGTTCCTTCCTGCATAGAAAGACTTACGCCATCTACCGCTTTCAAATCATCAAAGCATTTTGAAACATGTTGTAAGGTAATCATCTGCTCCTCCTTTTCCTTAATTTCCCTTTAAAAACTCTATAATTTCTTCTTTTTTTAATCCGATACTTTCAGCTTCTTTTACCAGATTAATCATCTGCTGCTTTAATTCTCTTTTTTTATGCTCCAAAAGTACTTTACTGGAGCCTACAAAATTTCCTCTGCCCTTTACACTATAAATAAATCCCTGGCGCTCCAATTCTCCATAAGCCTTTTGAATAGTATTGGGGTTAATGGATAATTCCATAGCCAGATTCCTTACGGAAGGCAATTTCTCATCTTCTGCTAAAGCCCCACAAAGAATTAGATGTTGAAACCGCTCCACAATCTGTTCATACAAGGGTCTTGCATCCTTTAAATCCAGAACAATCATTTTTCCTCCTTTCAATCGTTTAAGCGTATTATTACTCCTAGTACACTTAGTATACTTTTGTCCTTATTTTTTGTCAATTACTTTTTTAAATTTTTGTGTCCTGTTCGTAACAGTTCAGACTTTAGCTGAACTGTTACTCCTGTTCTTTCCTTTCCTCAACAACCTGTTATTTATCGGATAAAGAGAAAAGAGCAATCTCTACCAATGGCAAAAATTGCTCTTTTATTACTATTCATTAAAGAATTTTCCAGTATAGCTGTGAATAATTACCTTATTTTTTAATTAATAAGGATTTTCCTGTCATTTCCACAGGCTGTTCTTTCCCCATAATCTGAATCAAAGTAGGAATAATATCTGCCAGACATCCACCTTCTCTCAAGGTATAGGAAGAATCATAATTTACTAAAATAAAGGGAACTTCATTTGTGGTATGCGCTGTAAAAGGAGCTTTTGTATCATAATCAATCATCTGCTCCGCATTTCCATGGTCTGCACAAATAAACATAGTACCATCTACGGATAACAAAGCATCTACTGCTTTTCCGATACATTCATCTACTGCTTCAATAGCTTGAATTGCTGCAGGTTCCACTCCTGTATGACCAACCATATCAGGGTTTGCAAAGTTAATAATAATAACGTCGTATTTCTCTGCTTTGATAGCCTCTACTAATCTGTCGCATACTTCATAAGCACTCATTTCCGGCTTTAGATCATAAGTAGCAACCTTGGGAGAATTTACTAAGATTCTGTCTTCTCCTTTGTTAGGCTCTTCTACTCCACCATTAAAGAAGAAGGTAACGTGGGCATATTTTTCTGTTTCTGCGATTCTTGCCTGTGTCATATCATTGGCAGCCAGCCATTCCCCAAAGGTATTGGTCACTGCAATCTTATGGAAAGCAATTTCCTTGTTGGGAATGGTTGGATCGTAATCAGAGAAACATACAAAGGTAATATCTAATCTTTCTCTTTCAAATCCCTTGAAATCATCATCACAAAAGGCTCTTGTAATTTCTCTTGCACGGTCCGGACGGAAATTAAAGAAAATTACAGAGTCTTTATCCTTAATCGTTGCTACCGGTACTCCGTCTTTTTCTACCACAGTAGGAATGACAAATTCGTCTGTTTTTTCCGCATCATAGGAAGCCTGAATTGCTGCAGGCCCACTGCATCCTCTTGGTCCTTCTGCCTTTGTTAATACATCATAGGCAACTTTTACTCTATCGTAGTTATTGTCTCTGTCCATAGCATAATAACGTCCCATAACAGAAGCGATTTCACCCACTCCGATTTCCGCCATCTTTGCTTCCAACTCCTCTGCAAAGCCTTTTCCACTGGCCGGAGGTGTATCTCGTCCGTCTAAGAAACAGTGTACATATACTTTAGAAAGATCATTTCTCTTTGCTAATTCCAATAAGCCGTATAAGTGTGTGTTATGACTGTGAACTCCTCCATCGGATAATAAACCAAATAAATGTAAAGCAGAATCATTTTCCTTACAATTTTTAATTGCCTGAAGTAAGGCAGGATTTTCAAAGAAGGTTCCATCCTGAATTTCTTTTGTAATTCTGGTAAGCTCCTGATAAACAATACGTCCTGCACCCATATTTAAATGACCAACTTCAGAGTTACCCATCTGCCCATCGGGAAGTCCTACTGCCATACCGCTGGCATTTCCTCTTACAAAGGGGTATTCTGCCATCAATCTATCCATTACCGGTGTTTTTGCCTGTGCAATGGCATTATGATCATTCTTTTCATTTAATCCAAATCCGTCTAAAATCATTAATACTGTTGGTTTTTTACTCATACTTTTCTCCTTTTCTATGGTTAATGTAATTCCAAGCTTCTGCCTTATATATTGCTCATAAAAATTACACTAAATTCAATACTAAAAGCGCAGCTCCCTTATGAACTGTCACTGTTGCCTTCTGTCCTTCCATAAATTCATTACTGATTCCCAATGGATAAGATGAAGTAAGCTCTTTTTCTTTCAGACAGTATTTTAAACCATCCAGAGAAAGGTTGCAACTGTCAGAAAGGCTAAAAACAGACAAATATCCCTCTAAAGTTTCTCTAAAACTTACTGCCTCTTCCTTGGCAACAAGAATCATTCCCGTTCCATCCATTAAATAGCCTACTGCATTATGTTCTTTCAAATACAAAAGGCATTGAATATTTGCCAGAGTATGTTCTATTCTTCCTCCCATACCCCCATAGATCCTAAAATTATTACAGCCCTCCTGCAACCCCAGTTTAATGGCTGCCAGCATATCGGTATCATCCTTCATTATCGGAAGTACAATCACCCGATCTTGGGCAGTTTTTGCAATCTCTGCCACCACTTCAGCCTGAGATTCACTTAAGGAATCAAAATCTCCGATAATATAATCGGGAACAATTTCCAGAAGATTACAATATTCAAAACCTCCATCTACTGCAATACATAAATCCTCTTCTCCAACGGGGATTTGGGAAACCGTAAGATCTCCTGCTCCAATTAAAATACAATTTCTATTTTTCATTTACCGGTTAATTCACTTTCTATTCCCTATTCTTTTCCATCCCAGCAATATGTACAAAGATTACACGGCTTAATTCCCACAGAGGAAATTAAATCCTCCAGACGCAAATACTGCAAAGAGGTAAAATTTAGTTTCTTTCTGATTTCTTCATTCATCTTTTTGTAGCGCTCTGTGGAAGGATTGGTGTATTCTTTAATTACCTCTTCTTTTACTTCATCCTGTCCTTCAATCTTATGAATCATTTTCCTGGATATCAGCTCCATCTCTGATGTAGATCTGGAAAAATTCAAATATTTACAGCCATACATAATGGGTGGGCAGCCCGGTCTGATATGAACCTCCTTAGCTCCACTTTGATACAAAAACTCTGTAGTTTCTCCCAACTGAGTTCCCCGTACGATAGAATCATCAATTAACAGCAGCTTTCTGTCTTTAATCAGCTGATGTACCGGAATTAATTTCATCTTTGCGATCATGCTTCTTTTACTTTGCATGGTAGGAGTAAAGGATCTTGGCCAGGTTGGTGTATATTTAATAAAGGGACGGGAAAAGGGAATTCCTGATTCATTGGAATATCCAATAGCATGAGGTGTTCCGGAATCCGGCACTCCTGCAACAATATCCGCTTCTACTCCCTGATCTCTGACGGCCAATGCCTTTCCACAATTATAACGCATCTGTTCCACAGCTACCCCTTCATAAGAGGAAGAAGGATAACCGTAATACGCCCATAGGAAAGTACAGATTTTCATTTCTGTTCCCGGTTTTACCAGGGTAATTACTTCCTCCCTGTTCATTACCACAATCTCTCCGGGACCTAACTCCTTATAATCTGTGTATCCCAGATTCAAATAAGCAAAACATTCAAAGGAGGCACAAAAGGCTCCCTCTTTTTTTCCAATTACAAGAGGAGTTCTTCCCAAACGATCTCTGGCTGCATAAATGCCTATTTCTGTCATAATCAGCATAGTCATGGAACCATCAATTATTTCCTGAGCATACTGAATTCCCTCTACTAAATTTGACTTCTGATTAATCAGGGAAGCCACCAGCTCTGTGGCATTAATATCCCCTCCACTCATTTCCAAAAAATGAATATGTCCTTTTTCCAAAAGACTTGCTACAATTTGGTCTGTATTATTAATCTTACCGATTGTAGAGATTGCATACGTTCCATGGTGAGATCTAACAATTAATGGCTGAGGTTCATAGTCGGAAATACATCCTACACCATAATACCCTTCCATGGTATGAACATCTTTTTCAAACTTTGTTCGAAAAGGAGAATTTTCAATATTATGGATTGCACGGTTAAAGCCCTTATCTCCAAAAACTGTCATTCCTCCTCTTCTTGTTCCTAAATGTGAATGATAATCTGTTCCGAAAAACAAATCAAAAACACAGTCTTCTTTTGATGCTACTGCAAAAAATCCACCCATAGTTTCCTCCACTGTCGGCCAAAAATATTCTAATTATTTGATTTTACTACCTTTAATATTCTACTCCAATTACATATCCTAGTCAAAAGAATTTCCTTCATTTTGTCAGTTTTGTTTGAATTGTACGGATTCTAAGTTTTTTCCCTTGCTTTTTACTGCATTTCTACGTTGGGTATTCTTTCTCTAAGCTTAAGCCCCAGGGAAATGACAAGAAGATTTTTCATTACATCCGGAAGGAGAAAAGGAATCACTCCCACTGCCACTGCTGTCTTCCAGTTTAAATTACTGACTAAGCAAAGCCAAAAAGTTCCTAAAGTATAAAGAATAATATTTCCCAAAAGAAGGATTCCAAAATAAACAATTTTTTGTTTTATTCCGGACAATGTTTTTACTCTATTTAATTCCATGATTTTACCGCAAATTAATACACTAAAAAAATATGCCGTTAAATATCCTCCCGTAGGCCCCAATAGTCTTCCCGG
>JAFXGR010000019.1 GCA_017520155.1 Lachnospiraceae bacterium | reverse complement strand
GTTCATCCAGTATTTCTAAAAATAATTCCTTTTCTCCCTTTCCGTAAAGATCCATGGGAACTTCCCTAAGGGCAATGGAATGATCACCAAAATCCTCCCATACAAATCCCAAGTCCTTAAAATAAGATTGGTACTCTTTAAGAAGTGACTCTTCTCTCTGGGTTAAGGAAAGAACCATTGCCGGCTGCAGTAATTGAGAGCATATACTTCCCTGCTTATATTCTTTCATGAGTTTTTCAAACTTCACCTTTTCATGGGCCGAATGCTGATCCACAAATAAAAGTTTTTCTTCATATGAAATAAGCCAGTAAGTATTAAACACTTGTCCTAAAATAGTAAATCTTTGTTTATGTTCTTTGGATAAAATCTTTTCTTCAAATAAATTTAATTGTTCTCCCAAAAAATTAGGGTCAGGGACAGCAAGCTTAGCTTCTGGCCCCTGACTTTCCACATTCTCCTTCTTCTCCAGGCTTTCTTCCTTTTGCGTTACTCTCTTTTCCTGTATTATGGTTTGTAGTTCAACAGCGTCCCTGTTCTCTTTTTTTTCCGGCAGCTGATTCTTATTCTCATAAGAAAAAACAGCTTCCCGTAAAAAAGACAGTTGTTGTAAGGCACTGGGATAAGAGGGCAAAGCCTCCTTTCGCCTTACCTGTTCAAAGGGTTCCGGACTGTTTTTTTTCTCTTCTTTTTTCTCATTTTGTTTTTTGGATGGTTCAATTTCATTGTCCATATCGGGAATCAATTCCCATTCTCTTAAACAATTTTGAATGGCTTCACTGATAATCTGATAATATTCCTGGCTGTTGGTTAAACGAATATCCATTTTTGTGGGATGCACATTAATATCCACCATACCGGGATCCAGAGTAAAATATAGTACCACGAAGGGAAATTTATGCTGCATAAGGTAAGGACGATATCCTTCTTCCACCGCTTTATATAAATAACTGCTCTTTACATATCTTCCGTTTACAAAGCAGTTTTCATAATTACGATTGGAACGGTTTAAGGTTGGTTTTCCCAAAAAACCATGAATTTGCAATCCTTTTTTTTCAACGGAAATAGGGATCAGTTCTTTTACAAAATCTCTTCCAAAAATACGGTAAATAATCTCCGACAGCTGACCATTTCCGGAAGTGTGAAATTTAAGCTGACCGTTGGAAATAAAACGAAAAGAAATTTCCGGCTTACTCATGGCCATATGCTCACATAAATCAGCAATATATCCTCCTTCCGTTACCTTGCTTTTTAAAAACTTACTGCGGGCCGGAGTATTATAAAAAAGATTTTTTACAATAATTGTTGTTCCCTCCGGCAGTCCAACCTGTTCCATGCTTATCTCCCGGCCACCTTCAATCCGATAATGAGTCCCTAACAGACTATCCTTAGTTTTGGTCATCATTTCCACCTGGGCTACTGCAGAAATACTGGATAAGGCTTCCCCGCGAAAGCCAAGACTATATAGTTCGTAAAGGTCCTCTACTTTTCGGATTTTACTGGTTGCATGACGTAAAAAAGCCTTTCTTACCTGGCTTTCTTCAATTCCATGACCATTATCTGTAATCCGAAGAAAACCTATACCTCCTTCTTTAATTTCTATGGTAATGGCCCCGGCCTTAGCATCAATAGCATTTTCAATCAGCTCTTTTACCACATTTACAGGACGTTCCACCACTTCTCCCGCTGCAATTTTATCTATGGTAATTTGATCCAAAACTTGAATTTTATTCATGGAACTCCTTTCCTACAGACCAGCGGTTCTTTAATTTATTCTGCAGCTGATATAAGGTATTCAAGGCATCAAGAGGGGTGAGATTGGTAATTTCGATTTCTCTCAGTTCTTTTAACACATCTTCGTCTTTTACTGTATCAAAGAAAGAAATCTGGGATAAATCCACCTCATCCATATACTTTACTTTCTTTTTGCTTTGAGGTGTCTGCTGAATAGAAATACTTTGCACCTTCTGGATAATATCATTATCTGTCAGCTGTTCTACAATTTCTTTTGCACGCTGTATTACTATTTCCGGAACTCCGGCCAGCTTTGCCACCTGAATACCATAGCTTTTATCTGCACCGCCTTTTACAATCTTACGTAAAAAAACAATATCATCTCCCTGTTCTTTTACCGCAATACAATAATTATTTACGTTATTTATTTTTCCTTCCAGCTCTGTCAACTCATGATAATGAGTAGCAAATAAGGTTTTTGCTCCCAAAAGTTTGGTATTACTGATATGTTCAATTACCGCCCAAGCAATACTAAGACCATCAAAGGTAGAGGTTCCTCTGCCGATTTCATCTAAAATAAGTAAAGAATTTGCTGTGGCATTTCGTAAAATATTTGCTACTTCATTCATTTCCACCATAAAGGTACTTTGACCGCTGGCCAGATCATCGGAAGCTCCCACTCTGGTAAAAATACGGTCCACTACCCCAATATTGGCACTTTTTGCAGGAACAAAAGAACCAATCTGTGCCATAAGCACAATTAAAGCACTTTGACGCATATAGGTAGATTTTCCCGCCATATTGGGTCCTGTAATAATGGAAACGCAATGTTTATGATTATCCAGATAGGTGTCATTCGTAATAAACATTTCATTTCGAATCATTTTTTCCACCACAGGATGACGGCCTTCTTTAATATCAATTACTCTTTTTTCATTTAATTTAGGTCGAACATAACGATTTTGTTCTGCCAC
The DNA here is from genome assembly GCA_017520155.1 of Lachnospiraceae bacterium. GTDB lineage: Bacteria > Bacillota > Clostridia > Lachnospirales > Lachnospiraceae > SFDP01. The sequence goes on along the minus strand of JAFXGR010000019.1, from coordinate 24,287 downwards.
ATAAGAAAAAGAACAAAGGGTATCAAAAACAGCCAATGCCTTTGCCGTCTTTTGAATTCTCTCCATCTGGCCTAAAATATGATTCTTGATTTTGGTAAAAAGTTCATACTCTAAGGCATACAGCTTGTCCTCTGCATTAAGGATGGTATCCTCCATTTCCTTTAATTTCTCCGTAGTATATCGTTCTGCATTGGCTAATGTCTGCTTTCGGATATAATCCTCAGGAACCATATCTTTAAAGGAATTGGTGACTTCAAAATAATAACCAAAAACCTTATTATATTTAATTTTTAAGTTTTTTATTCCTGTTCTTTGGCGATCCTCATCTTCCAGCTGAGCCAGCCAGTTTTTCCCTTGAATTTTTGCCTCTCTAAGCTGATCTACCTGTGGGTTGAAACCACTTCGAATAATGCCCCCTTCTTTTGCGGCAACCGGGGGCTCATCTTCTATAGCTTCCCGAATTAAAGCCGTAATATCTTCCAAGCCGTCTAATTGTTCTGCCAACTGTGTTAAATATATACTTTTAAAATCATTTCCAATGGTTTTTATGGCGGGAATCATTTCCAATGAGTTACGGAAAGCAATCAAATCTCTGGGATTGGCTGAGCCGTAACTTACCTTAGCCAGCAAACGCTCCAAATCATAAACCGGCTGTAAATATTCTCTTATTTCATCTCTGCTTATGGGAAGACTTGACAGCTCCTCCACTGCGTCCAGACGTTTTTCAATTTCTTCTTTGCTTACTAAAGGCTGCTCCACCCAGCTTCTTAACAAACGTCCTCCCATGGCTGTTTTCGTTTTATCCAGCACCCACAGTAAAGAACCTCTTTTTTGCTTTTCCCGCAGGGTTTCACAAAGCTCAAGATTACGTCTTGTGGAACTGTCAAGAAGCATGTAAGCACTGTTTACATAGGGAACTATGTGGGTAAAATGGGCCAAAGATGTTTTTTGCGTTTCCTGAAGATACTGCAGCAATGCTCCTGCCCCAATCATACCTACAGGAAAATCCTGAATACCCAAACCGCCGACAGAAGCGGTATGAAAATGATTTAACAGAGCTTTTTCACAATTATCCGGATCAAAATAATAAGGCTCAAGAGTATAAATACAAATTCCTAAACGATCCTTTAAGTCCTGCAGGTCAATGCCGCTAACCATAAAGGCATGGTTGCAAATAATCTCCCTAGGACTGTATTTCATAATTTCATCAGTTATTTTCTTATGGGAATCTATTTCTGTTAAATAATAGTCTCCCGTAGTAACATCAGCCACGGAAATCCCTGACTTTCCGTTAAAATAAGCAATGCACATAAGATAAGAATTGGTTTTTTCATCTCCGGTTACTGCAAGATTAGTTCCCGGTGTAACAATTCTTGTTACTTCTCTTCTTACTAAACCTTTAGCCTGCTTTGGATCTTCCACTTGTTCACAGATTGCCACCTTGTAGCCTCTGGAAACTAATTTATTTAAGTATCCTTCTACGGAATGATAAGGGACACCACACATAGGTGCCCTTTCCTCTAATCCGCAACTTTTTCCGGTTAACGTAATTTCCAGTTCTTTTGTTACAGTTAATGCATCCTCAAAAAACATTTCATAGAAGTCACCCAGACGATAAAATAAGATACAATCAGGATATTCCTCTTTCGTTTTCATATATTGCTGCATCATCGGTGTTAATTCAGCCATTTTTTCATTCCTTTTATGTAACTGTTATTGATTTTCTTTTAATAATTCTTCTGCACGTTTTAATGCATCATCAATATGAGCACAGAAATTTTCCTTTCCTAAGGTTGAATAGAAGGAAGATTTCTTCATAATCTTTAAAGGCTGTTCATTTACATGGGACAAAATTAAGCGGATTCCTTTTTTTCTGCAGTTTTGTTCCAATTCCTCTAAAGAATTCATGGCACTGGCATCAATGGCATTTACGGCTCTCATTCGTAAAATTAAAACCTGATCCTCTTCCAATAAACTGATTCTTAAAATTTTATCTGTAGCACCAAAGAATAAGGGACCGGTAATTTCGTAAACTCTTGTTTTTTCCGGAACCTTTCTTAAATTCAGACGATCCGGATCATTTTCATCATCTATATATTTCCAGCCCTGTACCTGTGTTTCCTCACTCATACGCTTCATAAATAAAAGAGAAGCCAAAATCATTCCCACTTCAATAGCAATCACTAAATCAAAGATTACCGTTAAGAAAAAGGTGGTAACGAGGACAATAATATCACTTTTAGGTGCTGTCTTGCATAAGTAAAGAAACTTCTTCCATTCACTCATATTATAAGCTACCACAAAAAGAATAGCCGCAATGGTAGGCATGGGAATTAATGCTGCATAGGGCATAAGAATTACTAAAATCAGCAGCAGGGTAACGGCATGAACCATACCCGCAATGGGGGTTCTTCCTCCGTTTTTTACATTGGCTGCAGTTCTGGCAATTGCACCGGTAGCAGGAATACCGCCAAAAAGAGCAGATCCCATATTTCCCACACCCTGAGCCACAAGTTCCATATTGGAACGATGTCTGCTGTTTACCATACTGTCTGCTACTACACAGGATAATAAAGATTCAATGGCTGCCAATATAGCAATGGTAACAGCATCCCCCATAACCGCCCTCATCATCGGGAAGGAAAAAGAGGGAAGGCTAAGTTTTGGCAATGCATTGGAGATTTCAAATAAATCTCCAATGGTGTCTGCCTTAAATCCCAGTCCTTTTACCATGGCAATTCCTACAAAAACAGCAATTAATGAAGGGGGAATCTTTTTATTGATCTTGGGAAAAATAATTAACACAGCCAGAGACACCATTCCCACAACTAAAGCCTGCCAATTAAGGGTAGGTAAAAAGACGAATACTGCCTCTAATTTTTCCATGGTCTCAATTAAGGGCTCCTGAGTTACTATTTTCAGTCCCAGAAAATCTTTAATCTGTCCTATAAAAATAGTAACAGCTATACCCGAGGTAAAACCTGTTGTAATGGTGTAGGGAATAAATTTAATCAAGCTTCCTAAACGAAAAACTCCCATTAAAACCAGAAGAATTCCTGCCATTAAAGTTGCCAGGATTAAACCCTCCATTCCGTTTTCTGCTACAATCCCTGCAACAATGGTAGCAAAGGCTGCTGTAGGTCCTGCAATCTGCACCCTGCTGCCTCCCAGAAAAGAAATTAAAAATCCCGCCACAATGGCCGTATAAATTCCCTTCTCCGGCGTTACCCCACTGGCAAGAGCAAGGGCGATGGAAAGAGGAAGAGCAATAATTGCTACAATTATTCCTGCCACAATATCCTTTACCAATTGCTCTTTTGTATAATCCTTCATTACCGAAAACAACTTAGGTTTTAGCTTATCCATTTTTGTATCTCTCCTTATCTGATCTTTTACTGCAGTAATTCACCAATATAATAAAAACCTTTGCATTCTACCAATTTAACAGGCACGATTCTGCCTAAAAGACAAGGCTCTGCTTTTACGTGAACGGTAGCATTATTACTTAATTTACCGGTTAACATTGTACTGTCATGATCATTAATTTCTTCAAATAAAACCTCTTGGACTTCTCCTGTTAACATAGACATCCTTTTAGCTGCCACTTCCTGAACACATTCCAGTACACGATTAAACTGTTCCTTTACTTCTTCCTCTGAAACTTGTTCCTCCATTGCTGCTGCCGGGGTACCCGTTCGTTTTGAATAAATAAAGGTAAAAGCACTGTCAAACTCCACCTCACGGATAACCTCTATGGTATCATCCACATCTGCCTTACTCTCTCCGGGAAAGCCTACAATAATATCTGTGGTAATGGCAATATCGGGAATTTCCTGTCGAATTTTTTTTGCCAGTTCAAGGTAAGACTCCTTAGTATAATGACGATTCATTTTTTTCAATATTTCCGTAGAACCGGACTGTACCGGTAAATGAAGATGACGACATATCTTTTTGGACTTTTTCATTACCTGAATTAATTCATCAGATAGATCCTTAGGATGAGGAGTCATAAAGCGAATTCTTTCCAATCCTTCAATTTCTTCAATCTTTTCCAAAAGACCGGCAAAGGTAATCTGTTCTTCTAAATTTTTTCCATAGGAATTTACATTTTGTCCAAGAAGCATTACCTCAACTACACCATCTTCTACCAGTTGTTTAATTTCCCGGACAATGTCCTGAGAAGCTCTGCTTCTTTCCCGTCCTCTTACATAAGGTACAATACAGTAGCTGCAGAAGTTATTACAGCCAAACATAATATTAATCCCTGATTTAAAAGAATATTTTCTTTCTACCGGAAGATCTTCTACAATTTTATCTGTATCCTTCCAAATATCAATAATCATTCCCTCCTCTTCAAAAGAGGCAGTAAGTAATTCTGCAAATTTAAAAATATTATGAGTTCCAAAAATTAAATCCACATAGCGGTAGCTTTTCTTTATTTTTTCAATAACCGCATCCTCCTGCATCATACATCCGCATAAAGCAATCTTCATTTTTGGATTTTTTTTCTTTTTGTTTTTTAATGCACCTAATCTTCCGTAAACTCTTTGATTGGCATTATCACGCACGGTACAAGTATTATAAATTACAAAATCTGCATTTTCTTCCTCTTCGATAAGCTGATAACCTACCCTTTCCAAAATACCTGCCAGTTTTTCGGAATCTCTGGCATTCATCTGGCAGCCAAAAGTGGTAACACAGCAAGTAGGAGTATGTCCCAGCTGATCTGCCAATTTTTTTACATGCTCCGCACATAAATCCATAAAATAATATTGTCTTTCCGGCTCCGTTACCGGAGCCATATCTCTGATTGTTAACATAAATATCCTTTCTTCTATTTTTATTTCCTTTATTTCTATAGTAAAAGCCTTTACCTTTTTGCCATTTTGCTTTTATCTGATCTGACCTGTGCCCTTAATTATATATTTATAGGTGGTCAGTTCTTTTAATCCCATAGGGCCTCTGGCATGAAGCTTTTGGGTACTGATTCCTATTTCTGCCCCAAAACCAAATTCAAAACCATCGGTAAATCTGGTAGAAACATTCCAATAGCAGCAAGCAGAATCTACTCCGTTTAAAAAGGATAAAGCTGTTTTTTCATTTTCTGTTACAATTCCGTCAGAATGTCCGGTATGGTAATGATTGATATGATCTATTGCTTCCTTAACATCTGATACAACCTTTACGGATAAGATATAATCAAGATATTCTTTATAGTAGTCCTCCTCTGTGGCTTTCTTTGCCTGCGGAATCAGAGCGCATACCTGATCATCTCCCCGAATCTCTACCTGATGTACTTTTTCTAATTCCTTCATCAAAAGAGGCAAAAAGCTGTCTTTGATCTCTTTATGTACCAAAAGAGATTCGCAGGCATTACATACCCCAATTCTTTGGGTTTTTGCATTCACCACTAAAGACGCAGCCATGGAAAGATCTGCATCACAATCTACATAAAGGTGACAATTTCCTGTTCCCGTTTCAATTACGGGAATGGTACTGTTATTTACTACCATGGAAATTAAGCCTGCTCCCCCTCTGGGAATTAAAACATCTAGATAATCATTCATTTTCATAAATTCTTCCGTAGTTTTACGATCTGTATCCGCAATTAACTGAATGGCTTCCTTTACCACCCCTTGCTTTTCCAATGATTTTTGAATACTCTCAGTAATGGCCAGATTGGAAAAAAGGGCATCGCTTCCCCCTTTTAAAATCACCACATTTCCTGTTTTAAAAGCTAAAGCAAAGGCGTCTGCCGTTACATTAGGTCTGGCCTCATAAATGATGCCGATAACCCCCATGGGAACTCTCACCTTTTCCACAACCATTCCATTAGGCCTTTGAAAACTTTCCAAAAGTTCTCCCACAGGATCCGGTAATTTAGCTACTTGACGGATACCTTCCGCCATGGCATAAATACGTTCCTTTGTTAAGCACAAACGATCCAGCAGCCCAGCCGACATTCCTTTTTCTCTTCCCTTATCCATGTCCTTTTCATTTTGGCATAGAATCCTCTTTTCATCTTCTTCTAAGCCCCTGGCAACCGCCAATAAAATCTTATTTTTTTCCTCTGTGGTTAATCCGTGAAGCGTATATTTTGCTTTAGCTGCAGCCTCTCCTATTTGCTTTAACATAATAACTCCTTTTTGATTTAACTAAAATCATATACCTGTTTTTGTGTAATTACCTTATCTAATTTTTGGTCATGATCTTCTGCCGGCAAAATGCCTTCCCACAATTGGCATTGAAAAGCAAGACCTACGGCAGATAAATGAGCACAGTCTTGTCTGTATCTGTCATAATATCCCTTTCCATAGCCCAAACGATTCCCCAGGAAATCAAAGGCAGATAAAGGCAATATCATAAGCGCCCTTTCATTCTTTGAAAAGGCAAAAGTGGTTATGGGTTCTAATATTCCCCGGTATCCTTCCTTTAAGTCTTCCATACCCTTTACTTCATAAAACTCCATTTCCTGTGCGGACAAAACCCTGGGACAAAACACCCTTTTTTTGTCTTTTAAAGAATGCTCTAAAATCTTTTTTGTAGAAACCTCTGATTGATAATTTACATAAAGAAGAAGGGTATCGTGATTTTGATATTCCGGCAAAAGAAGTAATTTCCTAAAAATCTCTTCTTCCCACAGCTTCTTATCTTTTGCCAAGATCTGTTCTCTTTTACTTAGCAGCTGTGCTCTAATGACTTTTTTTGTTTCCAAATTTTTCTCCTAGATTTACTCTGCTTCCATCTTCATTTTCTATGGTAATGGTATTTAATTGTCCTCTTAAATTGGCCTGGATATTTGCCACATATTCACTTCTAAGAGTCTGTTGTTCCGTCTTTTCTTCCTCTGTCAGGCCCTCCGCCTTGGATTTATGATATAATTCATTAATTCGTTTAATTTTTTCCTCTAGGGACATGATTAACCTCTCCTCTTTTTTGTTCTTTATCATAGTGCAACGGTTTTAAATTAACTACACCATATCACATGCCTATTTTCCTGATAGCAAAGATTCAAAAAGCCTCAGCGTAGCCCGCTACGCCTACATTTTTTGAACTTCACTCTCAGAAAAATATTCTAGGTGAATGGTATAGTTATTTAGAAACCGTTACACTAGTCTATCTCATATTACCACTTCAGGGCAACTTTATGCCTTTTATAAAAAGCTATTTTCTCACTTTCTCCACTGATGATCCCTTAATTTTCTGTTTCATGAAGACTTTGAATATAAGATACCATACGAAAATCATCGTCCTTATTTGCTTTAAATAAGGTGCCATATTTTCTTCCGTCCATAATCCTGTGAATAATCCGAATATCTTCACTGTTGGCAATGATCATATCTGCACCAATATTTGTGGCAATCCGTGCTGCAATCATTTTCGTATTCATGCCTCCCGTTCCCACATTGCTGCCTGTAGTTTTCTTTGCCATATCCAGATATTCTTCTGTTAATACTTCCACCTCTTCAATAAACGCTGCCTGAGGGTTTGTTCTTGGATCATCGGTGTAAAGTCCATCGATATCAGACAAAAGAATTAACAAATCTGCTCCGGTTAGTGCAGCTACAATGGCAGACAAAGTATCATTGTCTCCGATTTCAATTTCATAGGTAGATACGGTATCGTTTTCATTTACAATAGGAATAACCCCTAAGCTTAACAGCTCTGAAAATGTATTTTTTGCATTATATCTGCTTAAATCATTAATAATAGTATCTCTTGTTACCAACACCTGAGCTGCTGTCTGATTATACTCTGCAAACATTTTTTGATAAATCATCATAAGCTTAGCCTGTCCTATTGCCGCACAAGCCTGCTTAAATCCCAGATGTCCTTCTTCTTCCTTTACCCGAAAGGCACCTACCGCCTTTTTTCCCACGGCAATGGCTCCGCTGGTTACTAAAATTACGTCCTTCCCCTGATTTCTTATATTGCATAATTCCCGTACCAAAACCTCCATCTTGGTATAATCCAGATCACCGGTTTCTTTATGCTGTAAAGAGGAAGAACCAATTTTTATTACGATTCTTTGTTTCTTCAGAATTTCATTTCTAAGGCTGCTCATCCAATTGTTCCTCCTGTTCTAAGATTTTTTTCGCTATTTGTTCTGCAATGAAAATACCATCCATTGCTGCTGAGGTAATTCCTCCGGCATAGCCTGCCCCCTCGCCACAGGGGAAAATTCCTTTAATCAAAGATTCTCCTTGTTCATCTCTTAATATTCTAAGGGGAGAAGAGGTTCTGCTTTCCACTCCAGCAAGAATAGCATAATCATCTCCAAAGCCGGGAATCAACCTATGAAAATGCTCCATTCCCTGAATAAAGGATTCATTAATTTCCTCAGGAAAAATTGTATCAAGGGAAGCAAACACATACTCTCCCTTCATTTGAGGAAGAAAGCCCTCCTGGATTATACCACTATGCTCACTTTTTTTCTTAAAATCCTTGTAATATTGTACCGGAATCTTTCCTTTTCCCAATTCATAGGCTTTCTTTTCCAATTCCCTCTGGAATCTTACTCCTGCCAAAGGCCCTTCGCCCGGATAATCCTTTGGTGTAACGGAAACAATAATGGCACTGTTGGAATTTTTTCCGTCTCTTTTGCTGTAACTCATTCCATTTACTGCTAAATGACCTATTTCAGAGCTTGCATTTACCACATAGCCTCCGGGACACATACAAAAAGAATATACCCCTCTCTGACTGTCTGTTTTTGCCGTCACCTTATATTCTGCCGCAAGAAGACAGTAAGGAGCTTCCCCTCCGTACTGCTGCTCATCAATCATCGTTCTTGGATGTTCCACACGAAAACCTACGGCAAAGGGTTTTGCTTCCATGGGAAGATTTTTTTCATGACACATTTCAAAGGTATCTCTGGAGCTGTGACCGGGGGCCAAAGCCAGATAATGGGTGGGAAAAAACTCTCCTTCTTGAGTATACACCCCTTGAAGCTTTCCTTCTTTTATCTTCAATTCTGTCATTTTGGTATCAAAAAGAATCTTTGCTCCCCATTGCACCATAGTTTCTCTCATACTTTTTACAATATTAATTAAAACATCTGTTCCTATATGGGGCTTATGTTCGTAAAGCATCTGCTCCTGCCCCCCATGTTGAATAAACACCTTTAATACTTCTTTATTTCTTCCGTACTTTTCCTTCACTAAGGTATTAAGTTTTCCGTCAGAAAAAGTTCCTGCCCCTCCTTCTCCAAACTGTACGTTAGAATCGGGATTTAATTTTCCTGTTTTCCAAAATTCCTCTACATCCTTAAGGCGCTCTTCCACCGGCTTTCCTCTCTCTAAAATAATGGGATGGAAACCATGTTTGGCCAGATAATAACCACAAAAAAGTCCTGCAGGTCCCATACCGATAATCAGGGGACGAACAGAAGGTTTCTTTGCTGCAGTATAAGGAAATTGGTACTCTGTACCTTGATACAGGGAAATATTTTTATCCTTTATCTGCTTCATGATCTCCTCTTCATTTTCACAGGTAACATCAATAATATACTGATAATAAAGATTTGGCTTTTTTCTGGCATCTAAAGAGCGTTTGGCAATCTTCCAGGATATGTCTCCTTTTCCTCTTTTAGGCAATAAACGTCTTATCTTTTTTTCTATTGCCTCTTTTTCATAAACTGCGAAATCATCTTTTGAAAGATTTTTCGGAATCTCTATTTTTAACTGCTGTATTCTAATCATCTTTTATCCTTTTTTAACCTTCCTAATTTCCCATACGTTAAGCTTCTTAAAGATTGTCCTGTTCTTTTCTTGATACTTCACTCTTTTCAGCGCTTTAACTGTAAGCGGCATTTTTTCCTGCCAGATAGCCGGAAGTCCAGGCCCACTGAAGATTATATCCCCCGCATCTTCCGTCCACATCTAAAAGTTCCCCGCAAAAAAAGAGATTTTTTATATATTTAGATTCCATATTCAGACCGATTTCTTCCATGGAAACACCGCCGGCACAAACCTGTCCGTTTTCATAGGGATTTGTCTCCTTTAGTGAAATCCTCCATTCCTTCATTTGAGAAGAAATCTTTCGAATATCCTTTAAGGTTACTTTCTTTAATAACAGTTCAGGAGCATAGCCGTTACGGGTAATAAACAAGTAATTTAACTTTTTATTCAGATAGCCCTGAAAAAAATCCTCCAGGGTAAACTCTTTGTCCATGGTGTTCCATTTTCGCTCTATTTCTTCTTCCCATTGTGCTAATGAAAGCTCCGGTAAAAAATCAATTACAGCCTCCATTTTTTCACCGTAATAGGCCCCATATCCCACCCTTCTACTAAACTGAAATACAGGAATTCCTGAAATACCGTAATCCGTAAGCTGAAGTTCTCCTTCTTCTCTTACCACCTGCTGATCATTAATCCATAAAGAAAGGGCAGCCTGACAGCGCACTCCCGCAACGGTTTTAAATTCTTTCCCCTTCCCTCTTACCTGCACCAAAGCGGGAACTACGGGAACCAGAGAATGTCCCAATTCCTTTGCATATGTATAACCGGTAAAAGAATCTCTGTTTTTTTCACCGGCATAGCTTCCACAGGCTAAAATCAGCTTATCAAAGTTAAGCTTGTTCCCCTCATTTAATAAGAGAGTAAAGCCTTTTTTTCCCACCTTAATCTCTTTCGGAAAGGTATTGGTTAATATCTCTATCTTATTCTTTTTACATTGCTGTTCCAATATGGTTAATATTGTGGATGCCTGTTCAGACCTGGGATAGCAATACCCTTCTCTATCTTTTACCATCATTCCCCATTTACGAAAAAGAGAAATTACCTGTTCTTCATTAAATTGACTAATATAGTTCTCAAAAATATTGCTTGTTTGACTATTGTAGTCAGTGCTTTTTATATTTTTGTTAGTAAAATTGCATTTGCCGTTTCCGGTTGCAAGAATTTTTTTTCCTACTCTATCTTTTTTTTCAATTAAAGTTACCTTAGCTCCATTTTCGGCAGCGGTAATGGCCGCCATTAACCCTGATGCTCCTGCTCCGATAATTCCAATTTTCATTTTTATTTATCTCCTGTTAAAATCACTGTTCCTTTGTTCTTTAACTGGTATAAGATTCTAAAAACCCATAAAGCTCGTCTATAGAATGAATAAACTTCCCAAGAATTAATTCTTTTCTTAAACTGTCAGAAAGTGCCTCTGCATAAATATCCGTAGAAAGGTACACCGTTTTTTTATCCTCTTCCATCACCACAATCTTTCCATCCTCTACCATTAAATAATAGCCGTTATCTGCTTTTTGCAGATTATAGGTTTTGGTGATTTTTACTTCTCTTGAGGAGAAGCTGTCAAGACTTAAAGAAACAAATCCCTTTTCCTGATCTTCCAATGTGGGAGAGGCTTCATACTCTTTTAATGCCTCCTCCAAAGAGGTCCTTGTCATTCCCCAATACTTATCTGCCAAAGCCACAGTGCTTTCATTCTTTTCTCCTGTCTGCATATCATATTCTGTCAATATACACTTTGTATCACAGGTAGTAATTTTTTCCATGGTATCGGAAACAGCTACTGCACTTTGCTCCAAAAAAGTATTTTGCTTTCCTATCTTATCATATTTATGTGGATAAAAATAGTCCATAAACCACATAGAAAACAGAATTCCTAAAATAAAAGCAACCAAAGGATAAACAAAATATAAGCCAATACTCTTCAAAATTTTCATTTCCACACATCTTCCTTCTTTTTTGAATAGTATCAGCTTAAATATTATGATTTATACATCACCGATGTCTTTCTGCCGTTATAAAATTCCAAATCCTTTATAAAATAAAGACTTTGCAGCAGTAAAGTTACGGTCCAAAAAATAATTTCTGCAAGAATAATGCTATAGGCAGAAAAGGCAGTTTTCAGCAAGATAATCATTCCCACCGTCTGCACCATAAAGGCAAAGGTAAAAACAACCAAAATCTGGGCATTCTTATTACAAGCTGAAAGAAGATAGAATCCGTAAGTAGCAAGGGGAATAAGAATTATACAAATACATCCTGCCTGCAGCATTCTTACTTCATATTTTTGTACTGTATCAAAGAAAAACTTCATCACAAACTCTGCTGTCAGCCCCAATATCACCGCAGCAGGGACAGAAAACACAGTAATCTTTTTTATATCCTCTATATAGTATCTTCTGACGATTTTTAATTTTTGTACAGCATAAGCTTTTCTCATTCTGGAAACATTATGATTGGAAAATCCTAAGATTAAGGTAATCCCCAAAAATAAAATAAGTAAAACTCTTCCATAGTAGGAACCGATATTCTTTACTCCGTTTATCCGTTCCTCTAAAGGAAAAGAAATTAAATACAATATTATATTTACCAAACGATAGGTCTTAAAGAAAAAAATAGGAGTAACGGCAATAAATAATCCCTTAAACATCTCTTTTACTAGACCTGTATATTGTTCAAAAACACGAGTTTCATCCTTTTTTAAGTATTCTTGAAAAGGAATCTGATATAATTTGTGAATGATTCCCAAAAACAATAAAGAAAGAAAGGCACCGCAAACGAACCCCAACCCTACACCTGCAGCTCCAAAGCCTGCCCGATAGGAAGGGATAAATAATAAATCAGCAATCTTTCCCCCATAATTTTCAAAATATGCTCCAAGAAGAAGGGCTGTTCCTCCTGCAACCAAAGCCTCTGCTATCTTGGAATAACAAGTGGGTACGCTTGTTCCCATTCCTTCAAAGTAACCTCGAACACATCCGCACAAAACAGAAAACAGTAAAAAAATACTAAAAACCTTAAAGCTTACTGCTCCTGCTTTAATTAACAATATCTGTTCAAAGAGAAAATCTGCTCCAAAGTAAATTCCTACGCCCCCCACTGCGGAAAAGATGATTCCCATAAGGAGACTAAGGGTAAATACTCTTACACTATTGTGATATAGTCCTTTTTTCACCCGTCTGCCCACCATATCCTTGGTAACCAGATAAAGACCATATCCAAAAAACATACTAACCAGTATATACAATTCCCAGGAAATTGCTAAATAACCATTTCCTTCGTTTCCAATCATATTAGCCAGCGGAAGGCGAAACAATAGAAGAATAAGTGAGGCACTCATTCCCATATCCCAAATGCTGCCTCTTCTTTTCCTTTTTCCCTCCGTTTTTCTAACTTTAACTTCTGTCATTCTTTCCTCTATCTGTTATCCGGCCTTTTGTATAGCCTTATATTTTTATTTCTTAATCTCTGGTAATTTCCAAGTACTGCAAAAGAAGCTCCTGCTTTTCATTCATTACTACTTCTTCTTCTTCCTCCATATGATCATATCCGCACAAATGATACATACTGTGGGCTACTAAAAACGCATACTCTCTTTTCTCACTATGACCATATTCTGCCGCCTGCTGTTTAACCTTTTCCGCAGAAATAATAATATCTCCCAAAATTAATTCTCCTGTTTCAGGATCAAAATAATCTGCCTCATCTTCCTCTACCAATTCAAAATCAGAAGGCTGTACAAAATCAATATTGGGAAAAGATAATACATCTGTTTCCTTGTCTATCCCTCTGTTATCTCTGTTAAATTCTCTTATTCCTTCATTATCCGTAATCATTAAACTGATTTGACTTTCATAGGGACAGCCTTCCTGTTCCAAAACTGCCTCTGCAACTGTTTCAAAAACTTCCTTCCAATCAAAATCAAAACAAAGCTTTGTTACCTTTTCTGAATAAAATGTCATCTTCCTTCCTCCTGCTGTACATTACAGTCTTTCTAATATAACGGTTTCTCTATAACTTCCCGGTGCAAAGGTTTAAAATTAACTGCACCATATTACATTCCTGTTTTTCTGCTCACAAAGTTCAAAAATCTAGTTATCCAATTTATTTACTGTACCGTCGATTACCTCTGTTTTTTTCCTTGCTTTGTTCTCTTGACTCATAAACTTCATATGCCTTAACAATTTTTTGCACCAAAGGATGACGAACAACATCCTTGCTGGTTAAATGGCAAAAGGAAATATCCTCAATTTTATTTAATACCTTCATGGCAACATCAAGACCGGAAACCGCTGAAGGTGCCAAATCCTTTTGTGATGCATCCCCCGTAACTACCACCTTAGAGCCAAAACCAATTCTTGTTAAAAACATTTTCATCTGTGCCGGTGTAGTATTTTGAGCCTCATCCAAGATAATAAATGCATTATCCAGAGTTCTTCCTCTCATATAGGCTAAGGGTGCCACCTCAATCAATCCCTTTTCCATATTTTTGGAAAAGCTTTCTGCCCCCATAATCTGATATAAAGCATCGTAGAGAGGGCGCAGGTAGGGATCCACCTTACTTTGAAGATCTCCCGGAAGAAATCCCAGCTTTTCTCCTGCCTCAATGGCCGGTCTGGTAAGAATTATCCTTTCTACCTCATTATTCTTAAAGGCAGTAATTGCCATGGCCATGGCAAGATAAGTTTTTCCTGTTCCTGCCGGTCCCATTCCAAATACAATCATGGAATTTCGAATGGCATCTACATACTCCTTTTGTCCCAAAGTCTTTGGTTTTATGGGGCGCCCGATTATGGTATGACAAATCAGGTCACCGTCTACGGTAAGCAAAGCATCCTCCTTTTCTTCCATACACATGGCAATACCATAATCAACATTTTGCTCCTGAATGGCATTTCCCCGTTTTGACAACTGCCATAGTTCATTCAATACCTTTTCTGCCTTTTGGGTCCCTAAAGAGGGCCCAATAATTTTAATTCCTTCATCACGGTTAATAATAGAAACCTGAAAAGCGCGTTCTATCTTTTTTGCTAAAAAATCATATTGTCCAAAAATATTTCTGCTATGTTCCAACGGAATTGGTAAAAACACTTCATTCATTCCGAATATCTTTCTCCTTAATTACTTGTTCTGCTGTCAAGGTTCCCGTTAACTGCATGGAAACACTATTAGTACTTATTTTAACATTTTTTTCAATAATTTGTACCCCTTTTTCTTCCAAACTTTTTAATATTTTATTAAAATTTTCATTTAGTATTTCCTCTCCCTTTTGCTTCGTATATTTTTCTCTTTGAAGATAGTACTCACGATAAAGAATATGATAAATTTTAAATTCCGGAAGAAATTTTTTTATGATTCCGGGAGTGATTTCTTCTTCATAATAATCATATTTGGGATAAGGAAATTTTTTTCTGTTTTTTCCCAATATGTTTTCCTTATATCTAAATTCATACTCTCTTTTTTCTTCCCCTGTATATATTCTGGTATCATACTCTAAAAGAAGAACCTCCTTTATGGGAACAGTATATCTTACTTTAACATCTCCCTTGGCCTGAGATAACACCTTCTTCTTTATTCCCCCATCTTCTGCCGGTATTTCAATTTCTCCGGAAATTAATAGATCTCCCTTTTTGACCGCATCTCCCACCTTTACCACAGCAGTTCCTTGGCGCACTAAAATTTCTTCCACTATTCCGTCTTCTTGTGCATAAAGATGATTTTGGAAATTTTCCGGCTTTTGATTTCTTATGGTATCATTTTCTTTAATCTCCAGTATTAGTGTAGTTCCGTTAATACTGACAGATATCCAGGTAATATCATAAAATTCCTTTCTTATATTTTTTTCTAATTGCTCTACCAAAATATTTTTTAAGGGCATACCATACTGAACTCCCTGCCTTTGTAAAAAATCGGTAATCAATACGTTACTTAAATATTTATTTCCTTTAATCTCTATGTTCCAGAGAAAAAAAGAGCATATCCACAATAAAAAAAAGCCGGAAAGCAAACAGAGAAAAAATATCTTTTGATACTTCATGGCTTTTAAGGTAAAATACAATCCTTTTTTTTCTATAATCCTTAGTTTTATCTCCGTTTTTTTTACTATCCGTTTCATAAGAAACAGATCGGAAGCCTTAATTTTTACTAAAAGTGCTTCTTCCTTATACCTGATATGATAAAGGGTAATATGATGGAATGCACATAGATTAAAAAAACGTTCCCTTTCTTTTCCCAGAATTTCTATTTCCAAATAAGCACTGTCAAACATCATTACGTCCCCTTATCCAAACAAAATTCCTGTTATTATTCCCCAGATTTTTAATTCATCCCTTGTATAAAGAATGATTTCCAGTTTACTTCCCTCCACGGATATTTTCCAGTCCTTACATTGAATCACTATTTTCTCTTGTGAATATTCCAAAAGCTTTTTAAAATTATCAATTTCTATTTCTCTGTTTCCTGTAACAGATAAAATAGGAGCTCCCAAAATAATATCTTTTGGAAGCTCACAAATGTCTGCTATTTTTTCTTTTTTATTTAAATACTTTTCACTCATACTTAACTATATGAGTACACTTCATTTTTTATACCCACTATTTATGGTAGGGTTCTGAATGAATGATACGAAAACAACGGTAAATCTGCTCTGTTAAAATAACTCTCATAAGCTGATGGGGAAATGTCATATCGGAAAAGCTGATTTGTCTGTCTGCTCTGTTTAATACCGACTCATGAAGTCCCAAGGATCCTCCGATCAAGAAGGCAATAGAGCTTTTTCCTTCCAGTCCCAGCTTATTAATTTCCTTTGCAAAGGCCGGGGAATCCAGCTTTTTGCCTTTTATGGCAAGAGCATAGACAAACATATCCGGACGGAGATATTTTAAAATTCTGTCTCCTTCCTTTGATAGAATCATCTGTTCTACAGTCTCACTGCATTGGTCAGGAGTTTTTTCATCCTGAACTTCAATGATTTCCAGCTTACAGTATTTTGAAAGTCGTTTTACATATTCATTTACTGCTTCACGATAAAACTTTTCCTTAATTTTTCCTACGCTGATAATGGTAATTTTCATCTTCTTACTTGTTTTTTAAATACTCATCAATACCTTTTGCTCCGGCTTTTCCGGCACCCATAGCCAAAATAACCGTTGCTGCACCGGTTACTGCATCTCCACCGGCATAAACACCTTCTTTACTTGTTTTACCGAATTCTTCATCGGCAACAATACACTGCCATTTATTAATTTCCAAACCTTCTGTGGTAGAAGAAATTAATGGATTCGGACTGGTACCAAGAGACATGATTACGGTATCTACATCCATAACAAACTCTGAATCAGCTTTCACTACCGGTCTTCTTCTTCCGGAAGCATCAGGCTCTCCCAGTTCCATTTTTACGCACTTCATTCCGGAAACCCATCCGTTTTCATCTACAAGAATTTCTGTAGGATTGGTAAGAAGATCAAAAATAATTCCTTCTTCCTTTGCATGATGTACTTCTTCCACACGAGCAGGTAATTCTTCTTCACTTCTACGGTATACAATATGTGTTTCTGCTCCCAGACGAAGGGCTGTACGGGCAGCATCCATAGCAACGTTACCGCCACCAATTACCGCCACCTTTTTTCCTCTCATAATAGGAGTTGGAGACGAAAGATCAAAAGATTTCATTAAGTTACTTCTTGTCAGGTATTCATTGGCAGAAAATACACCATTTGCATTTTCTCCCGGGATTCCCATAAATTTAGGTAAGCCGGCACCGGATCCAATAAATACAGCATCAAAGCCTTCCTCATTTAATAATTCATCAATAGTAACGGATTTACCAACAACCACATTTGTTTCAATCTTTACGCCTAAAGATTTTACATTTTCAATTTCTTTTGCCACAACATCAATTTTAGGAAGTCTGAACTCCGGAATTCCGTATACCAATACACCTCCGGCTTCATGTAAGGCTTCAAAAATAGTTACGTCATAGCCCATTCTGGCTAAATCTCCGGCACAGGTTAATCCTGCAGGACCGGAACCGATAACTGCCACTTTTTTTCCGTTTTTCTCTTTTGCTCCTTCCGGTTTAATTCCCTGCTTACAAGCCCAGTCCGCTACAAAACGTTCCAGCTTACCGATGGAAACCGCATCCCCTTTAATTCCTCGAATACATACACCTTCGCATTGTGTTTCCTGAGGGCATACACGGCCGCATACTGCAGGAAGTGCAGAAGATTCACTGATAATTTGATATGCCTTTTCAATATTTCCGGCCTTTACTTCCTGTATAAATGCAGGAATATTAATTGATACGGGACACCCCTGAATACAGCGGGCATTTTTACAGTTAATACAACGTTCCGCTTCTTTCATTGCTTCTTCTAATTCATATCCAAGACATACTTCATCGAAGTTTGTTGCTCTTACTTTTGCCTCCTGTTCTTTTACAGGAATTTTTGTTAAAACATCCATTCTTTACACCTGCCCTTTCTATCCTTAATCGCAATTTCCACAGCCGCCATGGTGAGTATCGCCCTCTTTTGCTTTTAAGAAAGCTCTTCCTTCTGCTGTTTTATATAACTGCTGACGTTTCATCGCCTCATCAAAATCCACCAAATGACCGTCAAATTCAGGACCATCAACACAGGCAAACTTTATCTGATCTCCTACAGTAACTCGACAGGCACCACACATTCCTGTTCCGTCTACCATAATAGGATTTAAACTTACAATAGTGGGAATTTCAAGTTTTTTTGTTAATAAAGCAACAAATTTCATCATGATCATAGGACCGATAGCTACACAATGATCATATTCTTTTCCCTCTTCCTTTACCAGACTTTCCAAAGTAGTGGTTACCATTCCGCTTCTTCCGTAGGAGCCGTCATCTGTAGTAACGTAAAGATTGGTTGCCACAGCCTTCATTTCTTTTTCAAGAATTAATAAATCCTTATTCTTTGCTCCCACAATAACATCACAGTCAATTCCTTTTTCATGAAGCCATTTTACCTGTGGGTAAACAGGTGCAGTACCAACTCCACCGGCAATAAATACAATTTTCTTTTTCTTTAATTCTTCAATATCTTCCTCCACCAGATCGGATGGTCTTCCCAAAGGTCCCACAAAGTCATGGAAATAATCTCCTTCCTTCATGGATGCCATTTTAAATGTTTCTGCACCCACTGTCTGGAATACAATAGTAATGGTTCCCTTCTCTCTGTCATAATCACAAATGGTTAAAGGAATTCTCTCTCCATTTTCATCCGTTCTTACAATTACAAATTGTCCGGGTTCACATCTTTTGGCTACTCTTGGTGCTTCAACGTCCATAAGATAGATATTTGTCGTTAATTCTTCTGCTCTTATGATTTTATACATGTTTCCTCCAATCCGCCTGTATGGCTGTTTCACTATACTTATACTTTAATGTATTAAAGTCTATCTTTCATATTAAAATATTTCTGCCAAAAACGCAACTAATTTTTTACAATATCATAATTTCCAAAAAAATCTTTTTTTACCAAGTAAACTGTACCTTTTTGCATATCTACTCCATAATAATTTCCCAGAGGATTATCTATTAAATTTTCCAAATAATGTTCTTCAAAAATATAATAATTATTCCCATCAATTTCCATAGGAAAACAATAGAAATAACGAAAAACTCCATAGCGGTTTAAAATGGCTCCATTCATATCAAGAATATGGGAGGTCTTAATTAATTGTTCCATTAAGATACTTTCCCCTTCCTGAATACTCAGTGAAAAAGGCAGTTCAAGCTCATATTCACATTTGGTAATTTCACTAAACCTGCCTGTTTTTGATTTTGCAATAAAGGAAAATTTACTGCTGCCAAGAGGCATAGGAATAGGTTCTGTATATTTGGTGCTGTTTTCATCCGGTACTGAACCATCCACAGTATAGTAAACTGTAGTATCCGGCTCCACCATTACCGTAATCTTTTCCGCCTTATTAAAGCTGCCGCTTTCCGGCTCCGTTTTTGGTGCTACAGGAGTTGTAGTCTGCACTACATATTCCTTTCTTACCAGTTTGCCCCAAACCCCGTACTCATTGCAGGGCAGAAAAGATAAGGTATGTCTTCCTTTTCCTAAGACAATGGGGTCTTGATAAAGGTAAGAATTTTCATCAGGTATACTTCCGTCAGTAGTATAATAAATCTGTACATCATCATGATTTAAGGTAAGCTTTATAATCTCATAATAAGTTCCCCCTTCATGACTTAAATCTTTTAACACAGAATTATATTGCCTATATTTCTGGACAACAGATTCATAGGGACAATTTTGTAAAAGTTCATAAATTTGATGGTAAGCTTTTTCTTCTTCCAAAAGGGGGAATAACAGATCATAAATTTCCTGATTCTCTTTTGTTTCTTCCACTGCCCGATAACACAGCTGAATGGCAGTATCCCGATCCCCATAGGTTAATTCCAGCTGGGCTTCCTTTAAATACCATAAACTGTTATCCGGCTCTTTTTTCCTCAGTTTATCATAATATTCCATAGCCTGAAGATTTTCGCCCTTATTCACAGCTTCCCTGGCCTTTTCCTCTAAATAGTCGGCAGAATGTCTCCATTGTAAAAAGAAAAGAAAACCACATGCCATGAAGAAAAGAAAGAGGAGAAGGCCGTAGTACAGCCCACTCTTTTTTCTTCCCTGACTCATTAATTCTTTCATTTCTGCCGGTGAAGGTACTTCTTCTTTTTCCTCTGTAAAAATAGATTCCCCAAGATGAGACATGGTCTTAGCCATACTATTTTCCAGCTCCGGTTCAAAGTCCGGAACAATCTGATATTCATTTCCACACGTTTGACAGTATAAATGTCCTTGTGGCAAAGTAGAACCACACTTCTTACATTTCATGTAATTCACCTGATTTCTTTAAAAAAGTCCGGTAATAACACCTTCATTACTTACATCAATGGATAATGCAGCGGGAGTTTTAGGAAGTCCCGGCATAGTCATCACAGCACCGGTTAACACAACCACAAAACCTGCCCCTGCACTGACATAAGCTTCTCTCACATGAATCTTAAATCCTTCCGGTCTTCCTAAAAGAGTGGGATCATCTGACAGGGAATACTGTGTTTTTGCCATACATACCGGCAGCTTTCCAAAGCCTAAGCTTTCCAGCTGTTTTAACTGTTTTGCTGCTGTAGGAGAAAGTTCCACTCCATCAGCTCCATAAATCTCTTTTGCTACGGTTTCAATTTTTTCTCCTAAAGAAGCATTATCCTCATATAAAACTTTAAAGTCCGATTTCTTTTCTTCTAATGTTTTTAATACTTTTTTGGCTAATTCCACTCCCCCTTCTCCTCCTTTTTCCCAAACCTGAGAAAGGGCAAATTCACATCCTCGTTCTTCACAAAAACGCTGTACATAGGAAGTTTCTTCTTCCGTATCTGTAAGAAAAGCATTTAAGGTAACTACCACAGGTACTCCATATTTTTGAAGATTTTCAATATGCTTTTCTAAATTCACGATTCCTTTTTTCAACGCATCCAAATTTTCTTTATTTAAATCAGCCTTAGCTACACCGCCATTATATTTTAATGCCCTTACTGTAGCCACAAGAACAACTGCATCAGGCTTTAATCCGGCCATACGACATTTAATATCAAAAAATTTCTCTGCTCCCAAATCTGCTCCAAAACCGGCTTCCGTAATACAGTAATCCGCAATTTTTAATGCCGCCTTTGTAGCTCTCACTGAATTACATCCGTGGGCAATATTAGCAAAGGGACCTCCATGTACCAGGGCCGGTGTATGTTCCAGGGTTTGAATAAGATTTGGCTTCATGGCATCCTTTAATAACGCTGCCATGGAACCTACTGCCTGTAAATCCTGGGCAGTAACAGGTTTACCTTCAACATCATAAGCCACCACCATACGACCAAGACGAAGCTTCAGATCTTCCATATCATCAGCAAGACATAAAACAGCCATAATTTCAGAGGCTACGGTGATCACAAAATGGTCTTCTCTTACTACTCCATCCATTTTGTTTCCCAGTCCCACTACAATATTTCTTAACACTCTGTCATTCATATCAAGACAGCGTTTCCATACCACACTTCTGGTATCAATTCTTAACTCATTTCCCTGCTGAATATGGTTATCCAATAAAGCGGCAAGAAGATTATTTGCTGAAGTAATGGCATGAAAATCTCCGGTAAAATGAAGATTTAAATCCTCCATGGGAACCACCTGGGCATAACCTCCTCCTGCTGCTCCTCCCTTTACCCCAAAACAAGGTCCCAAGGAAGGCTCGCGCAAAGCAATAATTGCTTTTTTATCCAGTTTGGCAAAGGCCTGTCCCAGTCCTACTGTTGTGGTTGTCTTTCCTTCGCCTGCAGGGGTAGGATTAATGGCGGTAACAAGAATCAGTTTTCCTGACTTATTGTCCTTAATTTTTTCCAAATAATCATCAGATACTTTAGCTTTGTATTTTCCGTAAAGTTCCAAATCATCAAGCTGTATCCCTAAAGAGTCTGCCACATGTACAATAGGTTTCATTACTGCTTCTTGTGCAATTTGAATGTCTGTTTTCATTTTTTTCCTCCATATTTGTTATCTGTCTCTAAGTCTTATCTATCCTAAAAGCTTTCCTAAGAATAAAGAATCTGTTTTCTTTTACCATTACAGATATTCTTCCAGGTAAGCTTCAAATTGCTCCAGGGTCATTAATACTTTTCTGGGCTTTGTTCCCTCTTCTTCTCCTACTACTCCCGCATCTGCCAGCTGGTCCATAATCCTTGCAGCACGGTTAAAGCCAATTTTAAATACTCTTTGCAGCATACCTATGGAAGCTTTTTCTTTTTCAATAATAAATCTTCCTGCCTCTGCAAAATAACTGTCCTTCTCATTTCCTGACTCCTGAACAGCCTGTCCGGAAGAAGAAGTTGTTTTTAGCTCCTTTATCTTATCCTCAATATCTTCACTATATCGATTTCCCAGATTTTGATTCTTTAAAAAGTCTACAATGTTAGAAACCTCATCATCGGAAACAAAAGCTCCCTGTACTCTTACCGGTTTTGGATAGCCTTGAGGATAAAACAGCATATCCCCTTTGCCCAATAATTTTTCCGCACCATTCATATCAAGGATTGTACGGGAATCCACACCACTGGAAACAGCAAATGCCACACGGCTTGGCATATTTGCCTTAATCAGACCGGTAATTACATCCACACTAGGTCTTTGGGTGGCAATAATCAAATGTATTCCTGCCGCTCTGGCCAGCTGAGCCAAACGACAAATGGATTCCTCCACTTCTCCCGGGGCTACCATCATTAAGTCTGCTAACTCATCTACAATAATCACAATCTGTGACAGTTTGGAAGGAACGTTTTCCTCTCCCCTTTGCTGCCTTCTTTCAATCTCCTGATTATATCCCTTTAAGTCACGTACATTAAAATCAGCAAACTTCTGATAACGGTCTGTCATTTCTGCTACTCCCCAGTGAAGGGCTGCGGCTGCTTTTTTGGGATCTGTAACCACAGGAATTAGTAAGTGGGGAATGCCGTTATATACACTTAGCTCCACCACCTTGGGATCAATCATAATTAATTTTACTTCCTCAGGTGTAGCTTTATAAAGAAGACTCATAATTAAAGTATTGATACATACCGACTTTCCGCTTCCTGTTGAGCCTGCAATAAGCATATGGGGCATTCTGGCAATATCTGCCACTACCACCTTACCGGCGATATCTTTTCCCACTGCAAAACTCAATTTGGAAGGAAACTCCTTATATTCCTTGCTTTCTAACAGCTCCCGTAAGCCAACAGCGGAATTTTCCTTATTGGGAACTTCGATACCAATTGCTGCCTTTCCCGGGATGGGAGCCTCCATACGAATATCTGTTGCTGCCAAATTTAATTTTATATCATCTGCAAGAGAAACTATCTTACTTACCTTCACTCCCTGCTGGGGCTGTAATTCATACCTGGTAACCGCCGGTCCCTGACTGATATCAGTTATGGTCACCTTTACTCCAAAAGTCTCCAAGGTCTGCTGTAAACGCAGGGCTGTCTCCTTAAGCTGCGCAGCTCCTCCTGCTTTTTTTGAAGAATCCTGCCTTTTTAAATAAGAAATCGGGGGAAATTCATAAGGCTTTTTTTTCTCTAAGGGCTGTATACTCAGTTCCTCATCCCCCTCATTCTCTATTTCCCTATGATTATTTTTTTCCCTTTTCTTAGGCGCATCAAAAGAGGTAACTTCCTCCTGACTCCCTAAAATTTCCTCTTCCTTTTCTTCTTCCAGTTCATCCACTTTAGAAGAAAGTTCATCCTTTCGGACTTCAATTTCATGAACTCCATGAATTTTGATTTCTTCAAAATGAAACTCTGAAGCCGGCTTTTTAGGGGTAAAAATCTGTTCCTCAGTTTTTTCTTCTGAATACAGATCATTTACCGTAATTTCATGAATATCATCTTGTCTTATTTTTTGTGATGGAAGATTCTTTTTTAAATTAGTATCCATCAATACTCCGGATACCTTTTTATCCATTCCTAAGATCTTTTCTGCCTCAAGG
>JAFXGR010000018.1 GCA_017520155.1 Lachnospiraceae bacterium | reverse complement strand
TTACACTAGAAACCATATTTATTTTTTATTTACAGGAGGCATTTCAAAATGAGACCAGAATGGACAGATTTTGTAGGTGGCAAATGGGAAAATGAAATCAACGTAAGAGATTTCATTCAGAAGAACTATACTCCTTATGATGGAGATGAAGCTTTCCTTGCAGGACCTACACAGAACACAAACGACTTATGGGCACAGGTACTTGAATTATCCAAAAAAGAAAGAGAAGCCGGCGGAGTTCTTGATATGGACACAAAGGTTGTTTCCACTATCGTTTCTCACGGTCCCGGTTACCTTGACAAATCTAAAGAAACTATCGTTGGTTTCCAGACTGACAAACCTTTCAAACGTTCCATGCAGCCTTACGGCGGTATCAGAATGGCAGAAAAGGCTTGTTCTGACAACGGTTATACAGTAGATCCTGAAATCAGTGAATTTTTCTCTACACACAGAAAAACTCACAATGCAGGATGTTTTGATGCTTATAACGATGAAATGAGAGCTTGTCGTTCTTCTCATATCATTACCGGTCTTCCTGATGCTTACGGACGTGGACGTATCATTGGTGACTACAGACGTATTGCTTTATACGGTATCGACAGACTGATCGAAGACAAAGAAGAGCAGAAGGCTTCTACCGGTCGTGTGATGACTGATGATGTTATCCGTCTTCGTGAAGAAATTTCCGAGCAGATTGTTGCTTTAAAATTAATGAAGCAAATGGCAGCTTCTTACGGATGTGATATTTCCAAGCCTGCTACCAACACACAGGAAGCTATCCAGGCTACTTACTTTGGATACTTATCTGCAGTAAAAGAACAAAACGGTGCTGCTATGTCTCTTGGACGTACTTCTACCTTCATTGATATCTATGCAGAAAGAGACTTAAAGAACGGAACCTTTACAGAAGAACAGATTCAAGAATTTGTTGATCACTTCGTAATGAAGTTAAGATTAATCAAATTTGCTCGTACACCTGAATACAACAACCTCTTTGCCGGTGACCCTGTATGGGTAACAGAATCTTTAGCAGGTGTTGGTGTTGACGGACGTCACATGGTTACAAAGACCAGCTTCCGTTACTTAAATACATTAACAAACTTAGGTGCATCTCCTGAACCAAACTTAACAGTTCTTTGGTCTGTAAGATTACCTGAAAACTTCAAGAGATACTGTGCTAAGATGTCTATCCAGACCTCTTCCATCCAGTACGAAAACGACGACTTAATGAGAGTAACACATGCAGACGATTATGCTATCGCTTGTTGTGTATCTTCCATGATGGTTGGAAAACAGATGCAGTTCTTCGGTGCTCGTGCAAACCTTGCTAAATGTTTACTTTACGCTTTAAACGGCGGTGTGGACGAAGTTACCAAGAAACAGGTTGGACCAAGATATCGTAAAGTTGAAGGCGATGTATTAGACTTTGATGATGTAATGCAGAAATATACAGACATGATGGAATGGTTAGCTGATGTATACGTAAATACATTAAACGTTATCCACTACATGCATGACAAATATTGTTACGAAAGAGCTCAGATGGCTTTACATGACAGAGATGTATTTCGTTACTTCGCAACAGGTGTTGCAGGACTTTCTGTTGTAGCTGACTCTTTATCCGCTATTAAATATGCTACCGTTAAGGTAATCAGAGATGAAGATGGTGTAATCGTAGACTTCGAAACAACAGGAGAATTCCCTAAATACGGTAACGATGATGACCGTGTAGACGAAATCGCTCGTGATCTTGTTAAGAAGTTCATGACTATGATCAGAAGACATCATACTTACAGAAATGGTTTCCCTACCACTTCTATCTTAACTATTACTTCTAACGTTACTTACGGTAAAGCAACAGGTAATACTCCTGACGGACGTAAGAAAGGACAGCCTTTCGCTCCCGGTGCTAACCCAATGCACGGACGTGATACTCATGGTGCAGTAGCTTCCTTATCTTCTGTATCCAAATTACCTTTCAACCATGCACAGGACGGTATTTCCAATACCTTTACTATTATCCCCGGTGCTCTTGGTAAAGAAGATCAGGTATTTGCAGGAGATATCGAAATCGACTTAAGTCAGGTTTAATTAATTATACGGAGGATGTATATGGATCAGAATAAAATGATAGATGATCTTGTGGCAATGCTCGATGCCGGAATGAGCAAAGGTGTTGGTCATATAAATGCTGATGTTGAGGAAGGTATGGAGGGTACAAAAAAAGTACAGACCATGGGATGTTCTGATTGTTCCAGAACTCCTCTTGCCTGCAGTGTCCCTACATTACAGCAGGGATTAGATGATTTTAAATAATAGGAGGAATTAAATATGTCAAATACAGCTCAGATTGACAACTTAGTATCTTTATTAGATGGTTACGCAACTAAGGGCGGACATCATCTTAATGTTAATGTTTTAAATAGAGAAACCTTACTGGATGCTCAGAAACATCCTGAAAATTATCCCCAGTTAACTATCCGTGTTTCCGGATATGCAGTTAACTTCATCAAATTAACTCCCGAGCAGCAGGCAGACGTTATCAGCCGTACTTTCCACAGTGCTGTATAAGGATATTTGATTGTAATACTAATACCGGCTCAGAATTGAGCCGGTATTTTTTAAAGAGGTGATTAAATGAAAGGAAAAATTCATTCCTTAGAAAGTTTTGGTACAGTAGATGGACCCGGCGTCCGTTATGTGGTCTTTACCCAGGGCTGTCCTCTTCGTTGTGCTTATTGTCATAATCCCGATACTTGGGCGATGAATGGTGGGGAGGAAATGGAACCCTCCTACATCATTGAACAATATAATCGTAATATCGGCTTTTATAAAGGCGGCGGAATTACTGTTACCGGTGGAGAACCCTTACTTCAGGTAGATTTCTTAATCGAACTGTTTACCCTTGCCAAGGAACAAAATATTCATACCTGTATTGATTCCAGCGGAATCGTTTTTAATCCTAAAAATGAAGCCTGGATAGAAAAGTTAGACCATTTAATGACGCTTACAGATCTGGTCATGCTGGATATCAAACACATTGATAATGAAAAACATATACATTTAACAGAACAGCCCAATCATAATGTTTTAGCTTTTGCTGAATATTTAAATGAAAAACAGATCCCAACCTGGGTTCGTCATGTAATTGTTCCTGATATTACCGATGATCCTGCAGATCTTGAAAGACTGGGATATTTCATTGGAGGCTTCACTAATATTAAGGCTTTAGATTTACTTCCCTATCATGATTTAGGAGTACCTAAATATGATAATTTAGGATTGGAATATAAACTAAGAGATACAAAGCCTTTAGATAAAAAATTGATTCCTGACTTGAAATTAAATGTTTTAAGAGGTATCAAGAAGAAAAGACAAGAATTAAATATGCTTTAATTTCCCTAAGGTGTATCTTTAAAGATACACCTTTTTTCCTTTTATCTCTTGAATAAAACTTTGATTTGTATTAAACTAAAGAGGAATAGGAATGACAAAATGAAGGAGGATTTAACTATGGCATATGTAATCAACGATACTTGCGTTATGTGTGGTTCTTGTGAACCAGGATGTCCTGTAACTGCAATCAGTGCAGGCGATACACAGTACATCATTGATGCTGATACTTGTATTAGCTGTGGTGCTTGTGCAAGTGTATGTCCCGTAGGAGCTATCTCCGAAGGCTAAAAATTACATGAAGCGGATTCAAAGAAGGAAGCATTCAAAATAATGAATGCTTCCTTCTTTTTCCTTCTTTTTGTTTTTCCCGGATTATCTTATCCACCTTTTGAAAATGATCTTCCATAATTTTCCACCTTTTCTCCTCTTCCCGTTCATAATTGTGAATCAAAAATTCTATTTTTTCCTCTGTTTGTGAAAGTTCATCTTTCAGAACCTTGTGATACTGTCCCAATGTTTCTCCTACGGTTTGTCTAATCATTAATGTTAAAAGCTTTTCCAGTTTTTTTGCTTTTTCATCAATAGCATATTTTTCTTCTTTTTTCTCCTCTAACACAGCATATTTTACTCCGTTCTTCTTTTCCAAAAGTATAATCTTTTCCTGCTCCATCTCTTACTCCTTTCACTGAAAAAAGAAAAGAGGAGATATGCTCATGGCATCTCCTCTTATCTTTGGTGTTCTTTATTAGCAAATTTAGTGTATTCTGGAAGCCATACCAGTTCTACTGTACCGATAGGGCCGTTTCTTTGTTTTGCAATAATAATCTCAGAAATTCCCTTCATTTCTGAATCCTTATTATAATAATCATCTCGATAAATAAACATAATTACATCTGCATCCTGCTCGATAGCACCGGATTCTCTTAAATCCGACATCATTGGACGCTTGTCCGGTCTTTGCTCTACTGCACGGCTTAGCTGGGAAAGTGCTAAAACAGGCACCTTTAATTCTCTGGCTATAGCCTTTAACGAACGGGAAATCTCTGATATTTCCTGCTGCCTTGATTCACTTCTTCCGCTACCGCTCATAAGTTGTAAATAGTCAATAATGATCATCTTAAGATCATGCTCCATTTTAAACTTACGACATTTGCTTCTAAGCTCAGAAATACTGATTCCCGGGGTATCATCTATAATTAAATTACTTCGTCCGATTACCCCTGCACTTTCAATAAGCTTTTCCCATTCCAAGTCACTTAAAGTACCATTTCTTAAATTCTGGGCATCCACATTAGATTCCAAGGAAAACATACGATTTACCAGCTGCTCCTTAGACATTTCCAAACTAAAAATTGCCACGGTGTGATGCGAACGAAAGGCTACATATTGGGCAATATTTAAAACAAAAGCAGTTTTTCCCATGGAGGGACGAGCTGCAATAAGCACTAAATCTGCCGGCTGCATACCTGAGGTTTTAAAATCAAGATCTAAAAAACCTGTGGCAATTCCCGTTACTCTTCCTGTGCTTTTACTGGCTGCCTCTATTTTATCTAAGGCGTTCATCACAATTTGTCGAATTGGGACAAACTCACCGGAATTTCTTTTTTGTACAAGATCAAAGATTCTTTTCTCTGCATCCTCCAAAATAAATTCCATACTTTCTTTACCGCTGTAGCAAAGATTTTCAATTTCTTCGTTTAAACGAATCATTTTTCGCAGGATGGATTTTTCTGCCACTATATTGGCATAATATTTAATATTTGCAGAAGTAGGGACAGCGGTAATGATGTCTCTTACGAATTCCAGACTGCTTACCTCTGAGGGTACATCCTTTTCCTTTAAACGATTCTGAAGAGTTACCAGATCTACAGGAGAGCCTTGCTCCTGCAGTTCAACCATAGCTTCAAAAACCACACCCAGTTGTTTATTATAAAAATCTTCGCCGGTAATTAATTCAGAAGCTACCACTATGGCTTCTCTGTCCATAATCATAGCCCCGATTACCGATTGTTCCGCTTCCATACTATGGGGTAAAATTCGTTTAATTACCCCCTCTTCCATTACTGCCATTGTTTATGCTTCCTGTACCTTTACAATTAATACACCGGTTACCTTAGGATGAAGTTTAATATTAACTCTATACACTCCAAAGGAACGGATAGGCTCATCCAGCTGAATCTTCTTTTTATCAATAGTTACTCCGCACTGTTCTTTAAATGCTACTGCAATTTCCTTTGTGGAAACACTGCCGAAGGCTCTTCCTCCTTCTCCCACCTTCATTTTTACCACAATTTCTTTTGTCTCCAACTGCTTTGCAAAATCCTGTGCAGCCTCCAGCTGTTCCTGTGCAACCTTAGCTTCATTATTTTTTTGCAATTTTAAATCATTAAGATTTTTAGAGTTGGCTTCTACCCCAATTTTTTTTGGTAAAATATAATTTCTGGCATAACCATCGTTTGCTTCGATAATTTCTCCCTTTTTTCCCAGAGTCTTTACATCCTGCAATAAAATTATTTTCATATTATAACATCCTTTCTCATTATCCTTAGCTTATTTTATTATGATTATTTAGCACTTAAAAAAGACTAAAAACAAACTACAAAAACTTATCCGTTTTCTCAAGCAATAATTTACCGTAAACTACAGTTCCCCCTCTTCAATCATGGCATCAAGACATTCTTTAATTCTTTGTATTCCTTCTGTCAAGGAGATTTGAGGAAACTGACAGCCTGCAATGGTCATATGACCACCTCCGCCCATGCGTTCCGTAATCAACTGTACATTTACCTCATCAATAGATCTGGCGCTGACATAAATGGTTCCCTGATATTCCGTAAGCACAAAGCTTGCCTTAATCCCAATAATATTCAACAGCTCATTTGCTGCCTGTGCACCGATAATGGTAGGACTTTCCAGACCATCACTTTTACACACGGAAATAGCATAATCCTGACGATAAATCTCTGCCTGACTTACTGCATCCGCCTTTGCCTTATATTCCACTGCATCTTCACGGAACAATTTTCGTACTCTGGTAACATCTGCGCCGCATCGTCTAAGGAAGGCTGCTGCTTCAAAGGTTCTTACCCCTGTTTTACTCATGAAATTATTGGTATCGATCATAATCCCGGAATACATACAGTCGGCTTCATAAGGGCGCACCTTAACCCCATCCTTAATATACTGTAAAATCTCGGATACCATTTCACTTGTGGAGGAGGCATAACTCTCCACATAAGACAAGGTGGCATTTTCTATGGTTTCCGATCCCTGCCGGTGATGATCCAGTACAACAATGGATTTGCAAAGCTTTAACAATTCCGGACATTCCGTGATGCTGGGCTTGTTTACATCCACAACAACCAACACCGCATTGGCCGTGGGAAGTTCCAAAGCCTGTGTACTGTTAACAATCATATCTGCCTCATAATCCTGATTATTCACAAATAAATCCACCAAAGGCTTTACGGAAGTAGTTACCTGATTAATTACAATATGGGCTTTTCGGTCTAAACTTTTTGCAATACGATATAATCCTACTGCTGCCCCAAAGCTGTCCACATCTGCCATACGATGACCCATAATGATCACCGTATCCTTGGCAGTAATAATTTCTCTTAAAGCATGGGCCTTTACTCTGGCCTTTACTCTTGTGGTTTTTTCTACTGTCTGGCTCTTACCACCGTAGTAAGAAATCTTCTGAGGTGTCTTAACTACTGCCTGATCTCCACCTCTTCCCAGTGCCAGATCTATGGAAGTTCTGGCAAATTCATAATTCTGGGAATAAGTTAACCCTCCCAGACCTATACCAATACTTACGGTTACTGCCATTTCATTTCCAATATTTACGGTTTTCACATCTTCCAGCAATTCAAAACGTGAATTTTGCAGCTGTGTAACTGCTTCTTTTCTTAAAATAACTAAAAACTTATCTTTTTCCAGCTTTTTACAAATACCGTCAACGGCAGAGATATACTTGTTCACCTTACGGTCAATCAATGCCACCAGCAAGGAACGCCGAACCTCTTCTGTTGTTTCCAGGGCTTCTTCATAATTATCAAGATAAATCATTCCCACAGCCAATGACTGATTATCATTTTCCTGAAGAGCGATACGCAGTGCTGTCTCATCAAAAAGATAAAAGGCAATTAAAAAGCCGTTATATCCTTCCGGACTGATAATATCGCTGTTTTGTGCCATATCCTTAAGGGATATTTTTTTCAGTTTAGCAGTATATTCTCCAATCTCTAAGGAAAGCTCTATGGATGCTTCCTCCTGCTCCTCCAAAAGCTTATCAACGTTAATCTGAGGAAAAATGGAAGAAATAGGCTTGGATATTCCTTTTACCTTGTAAATATGCTCTTCAAACATATTGTTGGTCCAAATAATCCTTCCTCCATCATCCAAAAGGGCATATGGCAATTCAAACTCCTTTAAAAGCTTCCTCTGAATCTGACCGTACTCCGTGGCAAAACTCACCAATTCATTTAAAATTACCGACTT
Source organism: Lachnospiraceae bacterium (assembly GCA_017520155.1). Lineage (GTDB taxonomy): Bacteria > Bacillota > Clostridia > Lachnospirales > Lachnospiraceae > SFDP01. Next base: position 9,736 of record JAFXGR010000018.1, on the reverse strand, counting down.
ATTTCGAAAATATAAGTATAATATTACCCCAAAATAAATCAGTAAAAATCCCGATAATACCAGTGCCGATAAAATATCCAGTAAATAAATACCCAGATTTAAGGCAAGGAGCAAAAATCCCAAATATAGGGAACACTGTAAATACAGCTTAATGCTGCCTTTCATTCGAATTTTACTTTTTACTTTCATATTAGTTCACTTTCTAACTTTTTCTTAAAAGATACAGTATACATGAAAATTAACGACAATTATACGGCTACCATTATATCATATTTCCTTCTCTAAGGAAATATGTAACTAACCGGGACAGGAGAAATAAAATTGTTACTTTTCACACCTTAGCCAGCTAAGGTGCAAAAAGTAACTAGCGACCCCCATATTTAAAGTCGCTTGCAGCGAGATGGGTGTCGCTTTGGCTTTATTCATACATTTTCCCCACGTCAATCAGCAAGTGATTGTCGTGGGTGTGAAAAGTAACATAAAATTATTCTTTATCTCCTTAATCCATGATATGATAAGCAAGAGAACATAAGATTTACAGGAAGGAATAATCATATGGATGCTATTTTTTTAGACATTGACGGTACCTTATGGGACTCCACCTATACCGTTGCCAAGGCCTGGAATCAGGTATTGGAAACCAAGGAAGAAATTAGCCTTAGGGTAACTCCCCAGAGGCTTAAACAGCTGTTTGGAAAGCCTTTATATGAAATTGCTGCTGCTCTTTTTCCTGAATATCCTCACAAAAAACAGCAGGAATTAATTGATGACTGCTGCTCAAAGGAACATGATCTGCTGATTCGTGAGCCAGGCATTATTTTTCCCAAGGTAACCGAAACTATCAAAACCCTTTCTCAATGCTACCCGATCTGTATTGTGAGTAACTGTGAGGCCGGGTATATTGAGCTGGTTACAAAAAAACTGGGAATTATCTCCTGTATCACTGATTGGGAATGTCCCGGTTACTCCGGACTTTCCAAGGGGGAAAATATTCGTCTTGTTATGGAACGAAATGGATATAAGAATATTCTTTATGTGGGAGATACCCAGGGAGATTACGAAGCCTGTCAATTTGCACAAGTTCCCTTTGTCTATTGTCGCTACGGCTTTGGACAGCCTGTAGGCTATGATTATGCTATTGATTGCTTTTCCCAATTAATAACGCTTGCCAAAAAAATATAATCCCTTTTCCTATTCCAAATTCGTCATTATGACGAATTTGGACAAATCTTATCCATTTTATTCTTGTGCTATTGAATCCTACATATTGTTGTGTTATGATTCAATGGATGTACAACATTTAGTGTTTTTAAGATATTTTAAAGAGGTAACTTCAATGGATATAATGATCAAAAAGCGAAATGCAACTGAACAGGGCTATGAACCGGATAAGATTAAGCAGGCTGTACTTAAAGCTTTTCTCAGTGTGGAGGAAGAAGCTAGTGAAGATGTCCTTAATCATATCTTGAAAAAGGTAGAAGCAAAATTTCCTCAGACATCTTCCCATCACATTCTTAGTGTGGAAGAGATCCAGGATTTGGTGGAATTAACCTTAATGGAAGAACAGTATTATAAGGTAATGAAAAGCTATATTCTGTATCGTGTGGAACGAGCAAAAATGCGTAAAGCAAGAACTCAGCTTTTATCCTTATTTCCCAGTACTCCTTCCTTAGAAGAAGTACTGGCAGATATTCAGAAGGATTTTTCTCCTCAAGATTATTCCTTGGAGCATTTAACCTTAAAATTTCAGGGAATGACAAAAGAAGGGCTGTCTGAAGAAGAAAAACGTTCACTATTAATTAAATCTGCCGTGGAGCTTACCTCCCAGGAGGCACCTCGCTGGGAAATGATTGCTGCCCGACTTCTTCATCTTGATTTTTCCCTTAAAATTTCCCGTTATATGGAAGAATATCAGATTACTTCTTTTTATGATAAATTAGATTATTTAACTAAAGAGGGGCTTTATGGTTCTTATATCCTGGAACACTACTCAAAAGAAGAAATCATGGAATTTTCTTCTTTCCTTGAGGAAAAAAGAAATTACCTTATGACTTACTCCGGGTTGGATCTTTTAATTAATCGCTACGTGGTACGTACCCGAAAAAATATTCCCTTGGAAACACCTCAGGAAATGTTTCTTGGCGTAGCAATGCATCTTGCCATGGAGGAAAAGAAGGATCGCAGCCTGTGGGTTAAACGTTTCTATGATATGTTAAGTAAATTACAGGTTACTATGGCCACCCCCACTCTTTCCAATGCCAGAAAACCATATCATCAGCTTTCCAGCTGTTTTATTGATACTGTTCCCGACAGTTTAGATGGTATTTACCGTTCTTTGGATAACTTTGCCAAGGTGAGCAAGTTTGGCGGGGGAATGGGAATGTATTTTGGAAAGGTAAGAGCCAGCGGCAGCACCATAAGAGGCTTTGAAGGTGCCGCCGGAGGTGTTATTCGCTGGATTCGTCTGGCAAATGATACAGCAGTTGCGGTAGACCAGCTGGGAATGCGACAGGGCTCTGTAGCTGTTTATCTGGATGCATGGCACAGAGATCTTCCGGAATTTTTAAATTTAAAAACGAATAACGGGGATGACCGTATGAAAGCTCACGATGTATTCCCTGCTGTTTGCTATCCTGATTACTTTTGGGAACAGGTGAGAGATAATCTGGAAGGTGACTGGTATTTAATGTGTCCTCATGAAATCAGAACCATTAAAGGCTACGGTTTGGAAGACTGCTATGGGGATCTTTGGAAAGAACGTTATTTAGACTGTATCCATGATTTTAGAATTCATAAACGGGTTATTCCCATTAAATCATTAGTTCGAATGATTATTAAAAGTGTGGTGGAAACAGGCACACCTTTTACCTTTAACAGAGACCATGTAAATAAAGCAAATCCCAATGGTCATAAAGGTATGATTTACTGTAGTAATTTATGTACGGAAATTGCCCAAAATATGGCAGAAATTGAACATATTCAGGAGGAAATCATTACCAAAGACGGAGATACGGTAGTTGTGACCACCACTAAACCGGGAGAATTTGTGGTATGTAATCTTGCCAGTCTGTCTTTAGGACATATTAATGTCGATGATGAACAGGAAATTAAATTTATCACTCAGTCAGCTATGCGTGCTTTAGACAATGTAATTGACCTGAATTTCTTCCCTGTACCCTATGCCAAGGTTAATAATCAGGCCTATCGTCCTGTGGGGCTGGGAATCAGCGGCTATCATCATATGCTGGCCAAAAGAAAGATTAACTGGGAAAGCGAAGAGCATCTGGCTTTTACAGAAACTGTTTTTTCCCGAATTCATCATGCAGCCATTGAATCCAGCTGTGAAAACGCTTCTCAAAAAGGCTCTTATGCTTACTTTGAAGGAAGTGATTGGCAAACCGGTGCTTATTTTGAAAAACGAGGTCTTACCGGTCCCTACTGGGATGACTTAAGGAAAAAGGTCGCTCAGCAAGGAATGCGAAATGCTTATCTTTTAGCTATTGCTCCTACCGGAAGCACCAGTATTATTTCCGGTACTACTGCCGGTGTAGATCCCATTATGAATCGTTATTTCTTGGAGGAAAAGAAAAACGGACTTGTTCCCAGAGTTGCACCGGACTTATCCATGGATACCTTCTGGTATTACAAAAATGCCCATCAAATTGATCAAACCTGGTCCGTAAGAGCCTGCGGCATTCGACAGCGACATATTGATCAAGCTCAAAGTATGAATTTATATATTACTAATGAATATACCTTTAGAAAAGTACTAAACCTTTATCTTCTTGCCTTTGAAGAAGGAGTAAAAACAATTTATTACATCCGCTCCAAAAGTCTGGAGGTAGGTGAATGCGAGGTATGTTCCTCCTAATTTGTATTAATAATTTTCCTCTAAAAACAATCACAGACTAAACACTTACCGTCAGGATCGACGGTTCTCATTATTTATAGTTTTAAGGAGTAGAATACATGAGCCAACTGAGAAAAAAACCTCTTTTTAACCCTAAGGGAGATACCGATGTATTAGACCGCAGAATGGTAGGCGGTAATACCACCAATTTAAATGATTTTAACAATATGAAATACAACTGGGTTAGTGAATGGTACCGTCAAGCGATGAATAACTTTTGGATTCCTGAAGAAATTAACCTGGGAACAGATGTAAAGGACTATAAGCTTCTTCTTCCCGCAGAAAGGAGAGCCTATGACAAGATTTTATCCTTCCTTATCTTCCTTGATAGTATTCAAACCGCCAACCTTCCTAATATTAGTGATTACATTACCGCCAATGAGGTAAATCTCTGTCTTTCCATTCAGGCCTTTCAGGAAGCAGTGCACAGTCAAAGTTACAGCTATATGCTGGATACCATTTGCGAACCTCAAAAACGAAATGAAGTTCTTTACCAGTGGAAGGAAGATAAACATCTATTAGCCCGAAATGAATTTATCGGTAATCTGTATAATCAATTTCAGAAGGATAAAAGTATGGATACTCTAGTCCAAACCATTATTGCCAACTATATTCTGGAAGGTATTTATTTTTACAGTGGTTTTATGTTCTTCTATAATCTAGGCCGCAATAATAAAATGCCCGGCTCTGTTCAAGAAATTCGTTATATTAACCGAGATGAAAATACCCACTTATGGCTCTTTAATCATATATTGCTTGAACTGAAAAAAGAAAATCCTGAAAGCTTTACTGAAGAGAAATTAGAGATATACAGAGAAATGATCAAAGAAGGCTGTGAACAGGAGATCAAATGGGGACATTATGCCATCGGAAACGATGTTCCCGGATTAAATCAGGATATGATTACCGATTATGTACAGTATCTGGGAAATCTTCGCTGTAAAAATATAGGCCTTGCTCCCATTTATGAAGGTCACGACAGAGAACCGGAAAGTATGCGCTGGGTTTCTCAGTATTCCAATGCTAATCAGATTAAAACCGACTTTTTTGAAGCCAGAAGTACAGCTTATGCCAAAAGCAGTGCTCTGGTAGATGATTTATAAAAAAAGAATACGCCTTTTGGCGTATTCTTTTTTTAACTTATTTACAATCTAAAAAATTTTACCTCTGTATCCAAACAAACTGCCAGAGTTTTTAATGTTGCTTTTCTAAGGTATCCTTTACCTCTTCCATAAGCTTCATGGAGTTTTTGGAATCACTTGCCAAAACAGTAATAATATCTTGAATTTTCTTAGCAGATCACCGGTTGCTATCTCCGTATCTTCCGCCTGAGCTTGAGCCCCTCTACTTTTATTCTTTTACATTCTGTTTTGCCGCTCCTACTGTTTTATCTGCTGTCATGCTGCATCGTCCGTCAAAATATGCATCTTCATCAACAACCAGTTTTCTAGCACTGATATCGCCGGTTACGCGGCCGGTAGATAAAACTTCTAATTTACCGGTAGATACAATATCTCCTTTTACCTGCCCTGAAATAAATACATTCTGAGCACTGATATTTCCAACGATTTTTCCTTCTTCTCCCAGAATTAAAGTCCCTTTACAACTACAGTTTCCATTAATGGTACCATCCACACGAATAGTATCCTGTACTACAAAATCTCCATTAAATACAGAACCTACTCCTATTAAAGTACTTATTTTCTCCTGTACCGGTGCTGTGTCTACTGCTTTTGATTTTCCAATCATATTTTTTCTCCTTTTGTATATAAATTATTCTTCCCCTTTCATTACCTGAAAAGGATTTAATGGTTCATTATTTAACATTACCTGATAATATAGCTGAGTATTATTTGCTACCACCGCAAAAACCGAGTCTCTTGCCTTTACCTGAGAACCTTCTTCTACCTTTATTTCCACCTTCTGTTTACATAAATAGCGAGATATATACCCTTCCCCGTGATCAATTTCTATACTGTGGGTATAATTATCGTCATAATCAATTAATGTAACTACTCCGTCCCCTGTGGCAATTACATTATTCCCCTTTAAAATATCTATGATCAGATATGGTTGTTCTACGGTAAAGGTAGAAATAGTATTTCCTTCTCCATCCAACGGATAGAGTTTAGGAATATTTTTTCCACTGGATACCTCCTCTATATTTTCCTGAGGTAATGTTTTTTCCTTTGATTCTTGAAGTTCTTCTTTTTCCTTACTTAGTGTATCCGCATATTCTGTAAGCCTTTTAATTTCTTCTTCTAATTTTATCAGCTGCTGCTCCTGAGCCTGTAATTTATTTTCCAGTATATATTCCTTAGAGCTTCTGCTAAAAAATAAATATAAAAAAACTCCTATGGTCAATACAAGAAAAAGTAGAATAGTCAGTAATACCTTTAACTTCACAGCAGAAATAGATAGCTGACGGCTTCGATTATCCATATTGGATACAAGAATAAAGGAATAAATTTCCCTTCTCTTATGTCTTTCTTTCATGGATTTTCCTCCCGGGGCTTATCATACCATAAAATGACAAAAAAGGGAAACCATCTGATTTCCCTTTCTTCTCTCTCTCTATATAATAATTATTTAAACGTATTACACTAATCTAAAATATTCTACCAGTTCCTTAAGATTATAGGATTGTGCCAGCAACTCTTCACTAGTTGCTGAAGTTTCTTCTGCTGCTGCTGAGTTATCTTGAATTACATCAGCAATCTGTCTTATTCCCATACGAATTTCATTCATCAGATGAGCCTGTTCTGCCAGCAGACTACTTGTTCCCTGAGCTTCTTTAGCCAGCTGCTCAATACCTCCCATTACCTGTTGGAGAGTATCTGCTGTTCTCACAGTGATTTCATTTCCCCGTGCGATTTCAGCAATAGACTTTGCAATCAGCTCCCTTGTACTAATAGCATATCTGGCACTATCTGTCGCCAATTTACCAATCTGATCTGCCACTACTGCAAAACCTCGTCCTGCCTCTCCTGCTCTTGCCGCCTCGATGGAAGCATTTAAAGAAAGTAAATTGGTTTGAGAAGCAATATCTTCAATTTCAGAGATAATTACCTCAATCTCTTTAGAAGTATTTGTAATACTTGCCATTGCCTCTGTTAATAATCCCATTTCCCTACTGCTTTCTTCTGCCACAAGGGAATATTTATTTGCATCAGCACAGGCTAACCCTGCCTTATCTGCACTAATTTTTGCTGCATCTGCAACTTCTTCTATGGTAGAGGTTAATTCTTCTACTGCTGCTGCCTGACTGGTAGCCCCATCTGCCAAACTTTGTGCACTAACTGCCAGCTGATTTGCTCCTGCTGTAGATTGCTCTGCTCCATCATTAATTTGTGTGATGGTACCATTTAACTTTTGTATAATAAATTCTATAGACTCTTTAATTCGGATAAATTCCCCATGGAATTCTATATTCGGTTTAACCGTAAAGTTCCCTTTTCCCACCTCTTCTAGTCCATACTCTATAGTTTCTAAGTAAGCATGAAGCTGTTTTACTGAGATGTTAAAATTTTCTGCCATTTCTGTAAATTCATTTTCCCCCTGAATATCAACATCAATTTTAATATCCAGATCTCCTTCAGCAATTTTTTTCGTAGCCTCATTTAATTTTTTCATTACCCCTTCAATGTCCTTAGAGGTATAGCTGGCATATTTAAGACTTCCTAATATTGCTACGATCAGTAATATAATCATAATTAAAGCACAAATAATACTGATTTTGCTCAAGGTCTGTGCTACTCTTTCCCCTTCTTGACGATTTAGGTGAAGAAGTTGTTCACTATCTTCTACAATTCTGTTTAAATGAGGCATTGCCTCATTTTGCAGCATATCTTCTGCCTCTTGCTGTTTTCCGGCAAACCCTAAATTAATTACTTCTTGTCTTTTTTCCAGATAAATATCATACTCCTCTGTAATATCTGCCAACAGTACTAATTCTTTCTCTGTTTCTACAGATTCTAAAAATTCATCCAAATAATAAAGTACCTTTTGATCACATTCCTCCACTGCTGTTAAGGCAGTTTGTTTTTTATTTTGCTCTTTTTCCAAAAGAATATCTCTTACCTGTGCTGCTCCACGGTTTAAATAGGTATTATATTCTCCTATATCTCCCTGTACAAAACCATTCATTCTGATTGCTTTCGCATACTGTGTACTTAAGGCTAATATCATAAGCAAACCAATAATTCCTGCAGTACTTGCAACACCTAAGGTAACACAAAAACTGATTAATAAACGCTTCCTAATTTTAAATGTTCTTAATTTCCCCATTCATCATCCCACCTTATCAGTAAAAAAAACTAGTTCTTATTTAAAAATAGAATATTTGTCTATTTTTGTCAATAATTTCTGATAAATAAGTATTTGATATTATTCTGTTAATTTAAAATTATTACACCCGGAATAATATATACAAAAAAAGCTTATAGATATAAAATATCCATAAGCTTTTTAAATCACAAATTAATCCTGTACGTAAGGCATTAAGCTCACGTGTCTTGCTCTCTTAATTGCTACAGTAAGAGCTCTCTGATGCTTTGCGCAGTTTCCTGTAATTCTTCTAGGAAGAATTTTTCCTCTTTCAGAAACGTATCTTTTTAATTTATTTGTATCTTTGTAATCAATAACGTTATCTTTTCCACAGAAAACGCAAACTTTTTTTCTTCTACGAATTCCGCCTCTTCTCTTCATTGGAGAATCAGCTTTGTCTGTTTTATTAAAAGCCATGGTAAGTTGCCTCCTATCTAAAATATACTGGTTAGTTAAATGGTAATTCCTCGTCTATTCCATCCGGAATATTCATAAATCCATCACCAGCGGATACAGGTTCCGGACGACTCTGTCCACCAAATCCTGCATAATCCCCGTTGTTAGAACTTGCACTTTTGCTTTCTGCAAACTCAAATTCTTCAGCCACAATATCAGTGGTATAAACCTTAGCCCCATCCTTATTCGTATAACTTCCCGTCTGAATACGGCCGGTCATTGCAATCTTTGTCCCTTTTCTCAAATACTTTTCTGCAAATTCCCCATTTCGTCCAAAAGCTACACAATTAATAAAGTCTGCAGTTTGTCCATCTGCACTATTACGACTTCCTCTACGATCTACTGCCAATGAAAATCTGGCAATGGCCATGGGCATTTCCCCATTCTGAGAATATCTTACCTCAGGATCTCTGGTTAATCGCCCCATAAGAATTACTTTGTTCATATTATACTCACTTTCCGGCATACCGGAAGGTACGCCTCATACTACGCGTCCTGTCTAACAACTAAATATCTAAGAACGTTGTCCATAATGCGAACACGAGCTTCAAGTTCTGCAGGAGCAGTTGCTTCTGCTTCGAACTGAATGAAGTAGTAGAAAGCTTCTTTCATCTTCTGGATTTCATAAGCTGTCTTCTTTTTGCCCCAGTCGTCAACGTTAGTAATCTGTCCACCGAATCTTTCGATGTAAGCCTTCGCTTTTTCTACTGTTGCAGCTCTTTCTTCATCCTCGATTTTCGCACTTACAACTAATGCTAATTCATATTTGTTCATGCTTTGTTACCTCCTTTTGGTCTCTGGCCCCATTCGAAATGGAGCAAGGAATTAATATATCACGAGTTAGTATGATACCATAGCTTCTTATATTTTTCAAGTCTTTGCTATGTTTTTCTATTGTATTTTTGTAACAGTTCAGCCTACGGCTTCCTGTTACAGGCGACACCCACATTTAAAGTTGCTTTCAGCAAGGTGCGTGTCGCTTTAATAACATTTACCTTTTCGTCCATGACCAATCAGTAAATGATTGGTCATGGGCTGAACTGT
>JAFXGR010000189.1 GCA_017520155.1 Lachnospiraceae bacterium | reverse complement strand
TTAGTTGTTACCGGGGATTTGTCTACAATTTCCAAAGGAATGATCAGTTTCAGCAAATTGGTGGATTCCTCACAAAAAGCAGCAGTGGGAGATAAAATCGTCACTTCAAATATCAGCGAATATTACTTACCGGGACTGTTGATTGGCTATATCAGTGAAATAAATACTGACGCCAATAATCTTACCAAGTCAGGTTTATTAACCACTGCAGTAGATTTTGAACATCTTAATGATGTTCTGGTTATTATGGATGTAAAACAAGTGATTCACAATTAGGGAGGTACCTTATGTTAAAAGTTATCATTAGTGCCTTTTTTGTAATCATTTCATTTCTTTTACAGGGAACTTTATTTCGTGCAATAAGTTTAGGAAATATTGTTCCCAATCTTATGATCATCGTAACAGCCTCCTACGGATTTATGCGGGGAAGAAAAAATGGTCTGTTAATTGGCTTTTTTTCCGGCTTACTGATGGATATTTTTTTAGGAAGTATATTAGGTTATTATGCCCTGATCTATATGTATATAGGATATTTTAATGGTATATTTCGTAAAGCATTTTTTCCCGAGGACATTAAATTGCCATTGCTTCTTATTTCGGGAAGTGATTTTATTTATAATATGGTTTGCTATATTTTGTCCTTTTTACTGAAGGGAAGATTAAACTTTGGCTATTATTTTCTTAATATTATGATTCCTGAGTTAATATATACCATTGTAATTACTTGCCTTTTTTACCCTATATTATTAAAAATTGAAGGGCGATTGGAATGGAAGGAAAAAGAAGGAGCATCAAAAATTGTTTCATAACAATCATAATAATACATCAGGCAATGTAGAACTAAGTAAGCTTCTTATTCTTGCTGTTTTATTTGTTGCCATAAGCGGTGCTTTAATCTTTCGATTATTTAATCTTCAAATTGTAAACGGAGCTCAATATTTGGAAGATTTTACACTGAAAATTCAAAAAGAAAAATCAATTTCCAGTACCAGGGGAAATATATATGACAGAGAGGGAAAGGTACTTGCTCATAATAAGCTGGCTTATAATGTAACCATTGAAGATGTTTATGAATCAGGAAGCAAAAAAAATGAAGCCATTAACGAAACCTTACTGAAGATGATTCATATTATTGAGTCCTGCGGTGATGAAGTGGACAGTGATTTTTCTATTGTTTTAGATGAATACGGAAATTATCAATATACCTTATCTGACACCAGATTAAGAAGATTTAAAGCAGATATTTACGGGTATGCAGATCCGGGAAAGATGAAGTATCAGGAAGAAACCGCTACTGCGGAGGAAATGATGAATTATCTGGCCGGTTACAGTCGATATGGGGTAGGAACATCCACTGATCCCCTAAATCCACGAGACAGTTTTATCCTGGGAGAGGGATATACAAAAAAAGAAATTCTTCAAATTGTAACCATACGCTATGCCATGAGTGCCAACAGCTACCAGAAATTTATTCCCACCAATGTAGCTACAGATGTAAATGAAAAAACAGTGGCATCTATTTTGGAAAATATTGAACTACTTCCCGGTGCAGCGATTGAAGAGGATACTGTTCGCGTATATGAAGACAGTATTTATTTTTCTCATATTCTTGGTTATACCGGTAAAATAGATAAGGCTAATTTGGAAGAATTAAATAAAAATTCCATGGAACAAAATACCTATTCCTTAAATGACGTAGTGGGAAAAACAGGAATAGAGGAAACCATGGAAAATTACCTTCGGGGAAAAAATGGTAAAGAAACCATCTACGTAGATAATATGGGGAAGGTAATAGAAGTAACTGACCGTGTGGAACCTTTGGCGGGAAATGATTTATATTTAACTATTGATGCAGATCTGCAAAAGGCTACTTACGATATCTTAGAGCAAAAGCTGGCAGGAATTTTAGTGGCTAAAATTATTAATTCAAAGTCTTATGTCATTCCCGAGTATCCTTCTGCCAGTACCTTAATGATTCCCATTGATGATGTTTATTTTGCTTTGATTAATAATAGTATCATTGATATTTCTCATTTCAGTGATTTAAATGCAGGAAAAAATGAAAAAGCCATTGAAGAGGCTTATGTAGAAAAGAAAGCAGCTATTTTTGAAAAACTTACGGCGGAATTGTATGAGGTCAATACTCCCTATAAACAGCTTTCTGCAGAAATGCAGAATTATCAAAGCTATATTGTAAGCATGCTGAATGATTACGGAGTGTTAATGACCGATATGATTGATACTTCTGATGAAACTTATATTGCTTGGAAAACAGAGGAAGTAATCAGTTTAGGAGAATATTTAAATTATTGTATTTCAAAAAACTGGGTAGATATATCAAAAATTGATATTGACAGCAAGTATTCTGATTCTTCAGAAATTTTTGCCAGTCTTACCAAATATATATTTTCTAAATTGGAAAATAATACTACCTTTGCAAAAAAAGTTTATAAATATATGATTATTAACAGTAACATCACTCCAAAACAGATTTGCAGTGTACTTTTGGAGCAGGAGGTTGTGGGAATTACCCAGGAAGAGCAAGAACGGTTTTTAAGTGGAAGAATTTCTGCCTATGAATTCCTTATCTTTTTAATAGAGAATCTGTATATTACTCCTGCACAGCTGGCCTTAGATCCATGTTCTGCTTCTGTTGTGGTAACCAATATGGAAGGGGAGGTTTTGGCCCTGGTAAGTTATCCCAGCTACGATAATAACCGACTGGCCAATACGATTGATTCTGATTATTATAACTGGCTTCAACGAGATTTAACCCGTCCCCAATGGAACAGTGCTACTCAGCAAAAAACAGTGCCTGGTTCCACCTTCAAAATGGTTTCTGCCACAGCAGCCCTTGAGGAGAAGCTGGTGAATATCTCTTCCCCCATCCTTTGCCGGGGAATTTTTGATCGTTTTGCTGCCAATCAATATAAATGCTGGGTGTATCCAGGTTCCCATGGAAATTTAAATGTTGTGGGAGGAATTGCCAATTCCTGTAACTGTTATTTTTATGAAGTAGGATATCAGTTGGGAATTACCCAGGAAGGATACTCCAGTGATCTTGGTATTGAAAAGCTGGCTAAGTATGCCGATTTATTTGGCTTAACGGAAAAAAGCGGAATAGAAATTGAGGAGGCCACACCTGAGGTTTCCGATGATTATTCTGTTTTGTCTGCCATTGGACAGGGAAGTAATAACTTTACCACGGTGGGACTGGCCAGATACGTAACAACAATTGCTAATAACGGAACATGCTATAATCTTAGTTTGGTAGATAAGGTGACTGATTCTAATGGAAACTTATTGGAAGATTTTACTCCTCAGGTACGAAATATGGTAAATATCAGTTCCTCTACCTGGGACGCTCTTCATGAGGGAATGCGTCAGGTGGTGGAAAAACGTTCTGACTATCGTAATTTAGGAGTTACTGTTGCAGGGAAAACGGGAACTGCGGAAGAAACAAGAAAACGAGCCAATCACGCTCTTTTTGTCAGCTATGCACCTTACGAAGCACCTGAAATCACCGTAACCACCCGTATTGCCAACGGATATTCTTCTAATTATGCGGCAAACCTTTCCAGAGATATTTATCAGTATTATTTCCAACTTCTGGATGAAGACGATATTTTATCCGGAACAGCTGCCAGACCTGATGTTTCAGCGGCAGGCGGTGATTAATAATATCCATAAGAGTGTCATGGCAGGAAAAAGGAGAGATTACCAATGAAGGAACACGTAATAATAAAAAAATTTCCTAATGGGATTACTTTATTTTTAAATGACCAGCTTCCTTTTGAACAGATATTAGAGGAAATTGCCGAAAAGTTTCGTCAAAGCCGCCAGTTTTTTCGAGATGCCAAGATGGCTCTTGCCCTGGAGGGACGAAGTTTTACTGAAGAGGAAGAACGAAGGATAATCACTACCATACACGATAACTGTGATATTCGCATTATTTGCCTTGTGGGAAAAAATGAAGAAACGAATAAAACCTTTGTAAAAGCTATTCAAAAAGTAGAAATGCAAAATACGGATAATATCGGCAAATTTTATCGGGGAACCTTAAAAAGTAATCATCGACTGGAAACGGATTCCAGTATTGTGATATTAGGTGACGTATATCCCGGTTCCAGCGTTACTGCAACAAAAGATATTATTATCTTAGGAGGCCTTTACGGAGAGGCATATGCCGGTGCCTCCGGAGAGGAAGGCCACTATATTGCAGCGTTAGAAATGTCTCCGGAAAAATTAAGAATAGGAGACTTTCGATATAAATCAAAAGAAAAAGCACGTTGGCATATTAAGCCCAAAATACAGCCGAAAATCGCATACATAAAGGAACAACAGATTGTAACTGAACCCATTACAAAAGAATTGCTGGAAATAATAACCATGACATTATAATTTCCGGAGGACAATATTTCATCTATATACGAAAGGAATTGTAGAATATGTGTGAAGTAATTGTCATTACTAGTGGGAAAGGCGGTGTAGGAAAAACTACTACAACCGCAAATCTTGGCAGCGGTTTGGCTGCCTTAGGCAAAAAGGTAGTTATGATTGATACCGACATCGGACTAAGAAATCTGGATGTGGTAATGGGACTGGAAAATAGAATTGTCTATAATCTGGTTGATGTGGTTGAGGGAACATGTCGTATCAAACAAGCTTTAATCAGGGATAAAAGATATCCCGGGTTATATTTGCTTCCTTCTGCCCAAACAAGAGATAAAAGTGCGGTAAATGAGCATCAGATGGTCAAACTGGTGGAGAATTTAAGACCTCAGTTTGATTATGTTTTATTGGATTGCCCTGCAGGAATTGAACAGGGATTTAAAAATGCCGTTGTGGGGGCAGATCGGGCCATTATTGTTACTACGCCTGAAGTTTCTGCCATTCGCGATGCAGATCGTATTATCGGTTTACTGGAAGCCAATGAAATGAAACAAACGGAGCTTGTTTTAAATCGGGTGCGACTGGATCTGGTAAAAAGAGGGGAGATGATGTCTCCCACAGATGTAGTGGATATTTTGGGAATCCCTTTACTGGGCATTATCCCCGATGATGAACAGGTGGTAATTTCCACCAATCAGGGAGACCCCTTAGTGGAGACTATGTCTATGGCGGGGCGAGCCTATCGAAATATTTCTTTGCGTATTACAGGAGAAGAAGTTCCCATGGAACTTACGGGAGCCGTTTCCTTTTGGACAAAGGTAACGGGAATTTTCCTTAAGAATTAAAGAAGTAGAAAGAGAGGCTTGTTATGATAAAGAAATTTTATTTTTTCAAAAGGAAAAGTTCTAAAGATATTGCCAAGGATCGCCTGAAAATATTGTTGATTTCAGACAGAATTAATTGTTCGCCAAAAACATTATCAATGATCAAAACAGATGTGATTAAGGCAATTTCGAAATATGTAAACATTGATGAACAGCATACGGAAATTGTACTGAAGAAAAATAATAAAAGGGGAAATAACAAACGCCCTACACTATACGCAAATATTCCTATTTTGGATATTCATGAATAAAAGAAACAGAAGGAAATTATGTTAAGACAATACAAATTAAAAGATTATGATTTTAAGTTGATTCTTTGTGTTATTGCACTGTCTGTTATTGGTGTATTAGCCATTGGAAGTGCAAAAAATGAGCTGCTAAGCAGACAAATATTAGGAATGGGAGCAGGCATTTTTATTATGCTGCTTCTTTCCTTTATTGATTACAGCTTTATTTTATATTTTTACTGGTTTTTATATTTTGCCAATATAATTTTACTGTTAGTTGTTACCTTGTTTGGGATAAATATTAATGGAGCACAACGGTGGGTAAATATTTTAGGGATACAGTTTCAGCCTTCTGAATCAGCCAAAATTTTATTGATTTTATTCTTTGCACAGTTTATTATGAAGTATAGAGAAGAGTTAAATACAGTTAAATTTTTGGTGTTTTCTGCACTTTTATTAAGTGTTCCGCTGCTTTTAGTTTATACACAGCCCAATCTTTCTACCAGTATTGTAATTGTTGTAGTGTTTTGTTCTCTGCTTTTTGTGGGAGGGCTAAGCTACAAGATTGTTTTGGGCGTTCTGGCAGTAATCGTTCCCATAGTTACGATCATTTTCGTTATTGTTTTACAGCCTGATCAGCAGCTGATTGAGCCTTACCAGGCAAAACGAATTTTATCCTGGCTTCAGCCGGATAAATATGCCGATACCACTGCTTATCAGCAATTAAATTCTATTACGGCCATTGGTTCAGGTCAGTTATGGGGAAAAGGGTTAAATAATAATGTAATTGCTTCCGTAAAAAACGGCAATTTTATTTCAGAACCTCAGAACGATTTTATCTATGCCATTATTGGAGAAGAGCTGGGCTTTGTGGGTGCAGTAAGCTGTATTATTCTTGTCTTATTTATTGTATTGGAATGTATTAATGTGGCAAGACAGGCAAAGGATCTGGCAGGTTCCATTATTGCCAGCGGAATGGCCAGTTTAATTGGATTTCAAAGTTTTGTGAATATGGCTGTAGCTACAGGGATTGCTCCTACAACAGGAATTCCCTTTCCTTTTGTAAGTTATGGATTAACATCTTTAATGAGTCTCTACGCCGGTATTGGCATTGTATTAAATATTCGTCTGCAAAGCAAAAAATACTAAGTTAATGAATCAGGGGAGGAAGATATTGGATGAATATAGGTTTAATTGCACATGATGCGAAGAAGAAATTAATGCAGAATTTTTGTATTGCTTATCGCGGTATTTTGTCAAAAAATGATTTATTTGCTACCGGAACCACCGGAAGATTAATTGAAGAGGTAACTAATCTTACCATTCATAAGTATCTTGCCGGTCATTTGGGAGGAGATCAGCAATTAGGGGCACAAATTGAGCATAACCAGATTGACCTTGTTATCTTTTTAAGAGATCCTTTAACCAGCAAATCTCATGAACCGGATGTTCATAATATTGTAAAGCTTTGTGATATGCATAATATTCCTTTGGCAACCAATCTTGCCACAGCAGAATTATTGATTAAATCTTTAGACAGAGGAGATCTTGAGTGGCGTGAAATGTACAAGTAAAGCAGCTCTTTTTTTCACTGCATTGATGCTGACAGTAACGGCAGGATGTGGAAGTGTAAAAGTGGAAGTACCCTATACCATAAACAGTGATGTGTCTGCATTTTCAGTGCTTCCCTCGGATATGGAAGTAAAAATTGATTCTTTTGCCTCTGCTTTATGTGTGGGAAATGCTAATGTAATGACGAATACTTCTGTAAATATGGCGGAAGCTAATGCAGCAGCTTTATTTGATCTTAATAAAAGCGGAATTATTTATGCTAAAAATTTACATCAACGGTTGCAGCCTGCCAGTCTTACGAAGGTATTAACTGCTCTTGTGGCGTTAGAAGAGGGAAATCCCGATGATATTATCCGTGTAACAAAAGAGGTTAAAATTACAGAATCCGGTGCTACCTTATGCGGCCTTGAGGAGGGAGATACCCTTACCATGAATCAGGCCCTTCATGCCTTATTAATTCATTCCGCCAATGATGCAGCCAATGCCATTGCAATTCATTTGGGAGGAAGTCTGGAAGGCTTTTCCGTAATGATGAATGAAAAGGCAAAACAATTGGGAGCAACAAACAGTAATTTTGTTAATCCCCACGGACTTACCCACGACGACCATTATACAACGATTTATGATCTGTATCTTATTTTTAATAAGGCAGTTCAATATGAGATTTTCAATCAAATTATACATATGGTAGATTACAAGACTTCCTATCAGGATAAAGACGGAAATGAAAAAGAAATGGAGTTTTCCAGCACAAATTTATTTTTAAGAGGTCAGTATGATTCTCCCAATAAGGTAACGGTCATTGGGGGAAAAACAGGA
Organism: Lachnospiraceae bacterium; assembly: GCA_017520155.1. GTDB lineage: Bacteria > Bacillota > Clostridia > Lachnospirales > Lachnospiraceae > SFDP01. Next base: position 8,986 of record JAFXGR010000189.1, on the reverse strand, counting down.
ACTACCAATGCAGCAGGTAATTGTCTTATTCTCCTTACCAAGGATGCTTCAGGCAATCCCTACATTTCTGTGATTCTGCGTTCCAAAGAAAGAGGTCTGTTGTATGAACAAATGATAGATTTGTTAGAAGAAATCTATAATTAACAGTTGTTTTTTGAAAGATTATACACTATAATAATATTAAGTTAGCAAATATGATATTTGCAGTACTAATTTTTTACTTAGGAGGGATTACCGATGGTTCAATTAATTGTAGGTAAAAAGGGGAAAGGCAAAACAAAATATCTGTTAGATAAAGTGAATAGTGAAGTAAAAAATGTATCCGGTAATATTGTGTATTTGGATAAAAGCACAAAACATATGTTTGAACTTAATAATAAGGTTCGTTTGATTGATGTATCTGATTATGATTTTACAAATTGTGATGAATTTTTAGGATTTGTTTGCGGAATTATTTCTCAGGATCATGATTTGCAGCAGATGTATTTTGATAGTTTTCTTAAAATTGCAAAATTAGAAGGTTCTTCAATTACAGATATTGTAAAGAAGTTGGAAGCTTTAGGAGAGAAATTTAAAGTAGACTTCGTTTTAAGCGTATCTTATGATAGTGATGAGCTGGATGAAAGCTTAAAACCTATGGTAATTGTTTCATTATAAATTTTAAAAGGTTTCGTACATAAGGGGCTGTGATAACAGCCTCTTTTTTTCAAGACCTGTGGAGGAGCATTTTGTCTGAAAAGAATTCAAATAAAATTAAACAATATAGAAAACCATTGAACATTAATCTGGGAATGGTTTTTTTTGGTGTAATTTTCATCTATTTGGTTGTCTGTGTTTTTATGTATTTTACCACCAAACATATAAGCGGTTATCAGGTAAAAAAAGGTTCCTTATTTGTTGATAATGTGTACACCGGATTAGCTATTCGTAAGGAACAGATTATTAATAGTGCTTATTCCGGTTATATTAATTATTATGTAAGAGAAGGAAGCCGTATTGGTGCCCATAAAATGGTATGCACCGTAGATGAAGGGGGACGTCTTCAGGATTTAATGGAAGAGCAAAGTATGGGAGAAAATACTTTGTCTGAATCAGCTCTTCATGAGATTCGGGATGATATAATGAATTTCACTCTGGATTTTGAGGAACGTAATTTTTTTACTGCTTATGACTTTATGTACAGTATTCAGGGAAATGTTTTGGAACAGGCTAACAATAATGTTTTAAATAATCTGGATTTATTAAATCGTTCAGGGGAAAGCGGACTAATTAATATTTGTAATGCTCCGGGGTCAGGAATTGTGGTTTATTCTTATGACGGCTATGAGAATTTCTCTCCCAATGCAATTACAGAAGAAATATTAAACCGGGAGGGATATGAAAAAACACAGTTGATTTCCAATAATTTAGTAAGTACAGGAGATCCTATCTATAAATTAATTACGGATGAAGAATGGTCTATTATGATTCAGACTGATCCTGAGCGGGCAGAATATCTGCTTGAGAAAGAATACGTTCAGGTGAAATTTTTGAAGGATCAAAATGTTTCCTGGGCAGAAGTAAGATTAATTACGAATGGAGAAGGGGAACATTTTATACAATTGGTATTTAATAATTCCATGATTTCCTATTGTAATGAACGATTTATTGATATTGAGTTAATTATTGAGGAAGAAGAAGGATTAAAGGTTCCCAATTCAGCTATAATTACAAAAGAATTTCTTTTGATACCGGAAGAATATATTACAAAAAGCGGAAATAACGGAGAGGATGGTGTACTAAAACAGGTATATGATGAGGATGGTAATCCTTCTCAGAAATTTATCCAGGTAACCATCTATAATAAAGAGAAAAATAAGTATTATGTTGACGGAGTTGATCTTGAAATGGGGGATACCTTGCTTAAGCTTGACTCTTCAAATGAACATCAGATTTCAGAAAAAGGTTCATTAGTCGGAGTTTTCAATAAAAATAAAGGATATGCTGATTTTAAACAGATTAAGGTTCTCTATGAAAATGAAGAGTACTCCATTATTAAATCCAATACAGAGTACGGACTAATTGAATATGACTATATTGTACTGGATGCCGAAGCTGTATCAGAGGATGAATTGTTAAGATAAGGTGGTTTTTATGTTAGCGTATAATTTAGAAGAAGTAAAAAATAAGATAAGTATAACTGCACAAAATGCAGGAAAATCAGAAAAGGAGATTACCTTAATTGCCGTAAGCAAAACAAAGCCGGTATCCATGCTTCAGGAGGTTTATGATCTGGGAGTTCGGGATTTTGGAGAAAATAAGGTTCAGGAGATTATGGAAAAATATGCATTACTTCCTTCCGATATCCGTTGGCATATGATTGGCCATCTCCAAAGAAATAAGGTAAAATATATTATCGATAAGGTTTCTTTGATTCACAGTGTGGATTCTCTTCGTCTGGCAGAAGAAATTGATAAGGAAGCAAAGAAGCATCAATTAATTATGCCTATTTTAATTCAGGTTAATATTGCGGAAGAAGAGTCTAAGTTTGGTCTTTCTTCTTTAGAGATATTAGAAGAAATTAAGAAAATCAGCAGGCTTTCCCATATAAGAGTTAAAGGCTTAATGACAGTGGCACCTTTTGTTGAAAATGGGGAGGATAACAGGAAATATTTCAAATTAATCAAACAATTATCTGTTGACATAATGAATGAAAACATTGATAATGTTTGTATGGATATTATCTCCATGGGGATGACCGGTGATTATCAGACGGCCATCGAAGAAGGTTCTACCATGGTTCGTGTTGGCACTGCCATTTTTGGAGAACGTAATTATGCGAAATAAACAGGATTGGAGCTGTATAATATGAGTGTTATGGACAGATTTCTAAATATAATGAAGTTAAATGACGAGGAAGATGATGGATTTGACGATGATTATTTAGATGATGAAGATCCAAAAGATGATAAAATATTGTCTATGCGACAAGAACCTGCTGTGGAAGAAGAAAGAGTTAAGAAGTCTCTGACCAGAGTTGCTCCTATAAGACAGCAGCCTCGTAAAATCGGTGGAAGCGGTATGGAGGTTTGTGTAATTAGACCATCTTCCGTGGAGGATGCCAGAGAGATTACTGATACCTTGCTGGCCAACAGAACAGTAGTACTTAATTTAGAGGGAATTGAGGTTGATACGGCGCAGAGGATTATTGATTTTACTTCAGGTTCCTGTTACGCAATCTCCGGTAATCTTCAAAAAATATCACATTATATTTTTATTATTACACCGGCAAGTGTTGATATTTCAGGAGATTTTCAGGAAATCTTAAGTGGTTCTTTTGAAGTTCCACCGATACATAATTAGTAAGGTAAGGAAAACTGTTGTTTGAGTGCTTCAACGACAGTTTTTTTTCTTAAAACATATAAGTCAGAAGGAGTATGATTAATGAGTAAACGATTAGAAGTTAATTATCAAAAAAAGCCTTGTTACTCTATTTTAATTGAACATGATTTTTTATCTTTAAAGGAAGAGCTTTTTGCTCTTGGCTATGAAAACAGAAAACTTGTAATTATGACAGATGAAACTGTAGCTAAATTTTATCTTGAAGAAGTAAAACAGGTGCTGTTATCAGTTTCAACACAAGTATTTTCTCATGTGTTTAAGGCCGGGGAAGAATATAAAAATTTAGATTCTGTTCAGGAAGGATATAGCTTTTTGATTGAGAATAAAATTGACCGCAAGGATGTGCTGATTGCGTTAGGAGGCGGTGTGGTAGGAGATATGACCGGTTATATCGCTGCCACCTATTTAAGAGGAATTGATTTTGTACAGATACCTACTACGTTGTTGGCACAGCTTGACAGCAGTATTGGTGGAAAAACAGGAGTAGATTTCTTACAGTATAAAAATATGGTCGGTGCTTTTAAAATGCCTGCTCTTGTATATATGAACCTTTCTCTTTTATCTACCTTAGAGGACAGACAGTTTTATAACGGATTTGCAGAAGCCATGAAGCACGGATTAATTCGGGATGCCCTGTATTATGAATGGATGATTTCCCATATGTATGAAATCTGTGATCGTGATCCCGAGACCTTAGAACAGCTTATCTTCAGAAGCTGTGAAATAAAAAAAGCAATCGTAGAAAAAGATCCTTTGGAAAAAGGAGACAGAGCCTTGTTAAATTTTGGACATACTTTGGGACATGCCATTGAAAAATACAAGAATTTTACTTTGCTTCATGGAGAATGTGTTGCCTTAGGATGTGTTGCAGCAGCTTTTATTTCCTGGAAAAAACAACTGCTTTCCATGGAAGAATATTATGAAGTAAGGGATATGTTTGTTCCCTTTTATCTGCCTATCAGTATTGAAGATATTGAAGTTGACAGAATTATTGAAATAACGAAATCAGATAAAAAAATGGAACAGGGAAATATTAAATTTATTTTATTGAAAAAAATCGGTAAAGCAGTTATAGATACCGGTGTAACAGAAGAAGAGATAAAAAATGCCATGGAGGAATTAATATATAAAGATGAATTTTAAAAATAATAAGCGAATCTCCCTGATCACAGATTTTATCTTATGTGTTTTATTAATTGCCCTGGATCAGGTTACGAAATATTTTGCCGTACGTTATTTAAAGGATAAGCCTGCAATTGTTTTGGCAGAGGGAATTTTTGAGCTGCGCTATCTGGAAAATAGAGGAGCAGCCTTTGGTATGCTTCAAAATCAAAAGGGTTTTTTTATTATCGTTTCTCTGATTGTTCTGGCAGCTATTGCTTATCTCCTTTTTAAAATGCCTCAGGAAAAAAAGTATGTGCCCCTTCATTTTCTTCTTGTATTAATAGCTTCAGGGGCTGTAGGAAATATGATTGATCGTATTCGCTTGGAATATGTGGTAGATTTCTTTTACTTTGTATTGATTAATTTTCCGATTTTTAATGTAGCAGACATTTATGTATCTGTTTCCTGTGTTGTTTTAGCAATTTTAATGCTTTTTGTGTATAAAGATGAAGACTTGGAATTTGCTTCAAGAAAAAAGAGTAAGGAAGAAATGTAGAAATGGAAACCTTTAAAATACAGGTATCAGAGGAATGGGAAGGGATACGGCTGGATAAGTATTTAAGTACTAACCTGGACTTTGTTTCACGGTCTTATCTCCAAAAAATAATAAAAGAGGATCTTGTCACCGTAAATGGGAAGCGACAAAAGGCAAAATATCCTGTTTTGGCAGAGGATGAGATTGTGGTAATGCTGCCCCCCAGTACAGAACCTGATATTAAGGCAGAAAATATTCCCCTCCAGGTGCTTTATGAGGATCAGGATGTTATTGTAGTAAATAAGCCTAAAAATATGGTAGTCCATCCTGCACCGGGGCATTATTCCCATACTTTGGTGAATGCCTTATTATATCATTGTAAGGACAGCCTTTCCGGGATTAATGGAGTAATGAGACCGGGGATTGTCCATCGAATTGATAAAGATACTACCGGCTCTCTTATTGTATGTAAAAACGATTTTTCCCATGAAAATATTGCCGCACAGCTAAAAGAACACAGTATTCAAAGGAAATACAGAGCCATTTGCCACGGTATTTTAAAAGAAGATGAATATACCGTTAATGCTCCTATAGGAAGGCATCCCATTGACCGAAAAAAGATGGCAGTAAACGAAAAAAACGGAAAGAATGCCATTACCCATATTAAGGTTCTTAAACGGTTAAAAAATGCCACCTATGTAGAATGCTGCCTGGCAACAGGACGAACACATCAAATTCGTGTTCATATGGCTTCTTTAGGACATCCTTTAATGGGAGATGAAGTATACTCTTCAGTGAAAGATAAGTTTCATTTACAGGGACAGACTCTTCATGCCTATCTTCTTGGCTTTAACCATCCGAGAGATGGACAATATATAGAAACAATAGCACCTATTCCACAATATATAGAAAATCTTATAGTAAAATTATCATAATAGATTGAAATTTTCTCTTTTTTCTTGTAAAATGTATATAAAATTTGAAAGGGGAAAGGTGAGTTTTATGGATACTATTATTACAATCGGAAGACAATTTGGTTCCGGCGGAAAAGAAATTGGGGAAAAAGTGGCAGAATACTTTCAAATTAAATGCTATGATAAAGAACTGTTAAACAGAGCTGCCAAGGAAAGTGGATATTGCCAGGAATTAATGGAGAGTCATGATGAACGTCCTACCACATCCTTCCTTTATAATTTGGTTATGGACACCTATTCCTTTGGTTATAACGCATCTTCCTTTATGGATATGCCCATAAGTCATAAGGTGTTTTTGGCTCAATTTGATGCCATTAAACGGATTGCTGAGGAAGCCCCCTGTGTAATTGTAGGTCGCTGTGCAGATTATGCTTTAAGTGATATGAAAAGATGTCTTCATCTTTTCATTTATGGTGAAGAAGAAACTAAGGTTAAGCGTATTATGGATAAATACAGTTTATCGGAACAAAAGGCCTTAGATATGATTATCAAAAAAGATAAACAACGTCAAAGCTATTATAATTATTATTCTACGAAAAAATGGGGGCGGGCCGATACCTATGATTTATGTATTAACAGTTCAAAATTCGGCATTGACGGCAGTGTAGAATTGATTATTCAGGCGGTAGAAAATTTCGAAAAATTAATAAAATAAAGCTGAGGGGGAGAAGTTCTCCTCCTTAATTTAGGAAGTAAAACTATTCGCAAAATACAAGTTTATCGAATAGTTTTATTGAAAATAATAAATAACTATGATAAAATTCATAGACTAATCAAGTGAGATCAAAAGAAAGGTTTATGAAAAATGAAACTTCAACAAGTATTAAGTCAGGTTCGCAAGGCTGTAGATGATTATAATATGATTCAAGAAGGAGATAAAATTGCAATAGGGATTTCCGGGGGGAAAGACAGTCTCTGTCTTCTCTATGCCCTGCAGGCCCTACAGCGCTTTTATCCTAAAAAGTTTTCTTTAGTGGCAGTTACCGTGGATTTAGGCTTTGATAATTTGAATTTAGAAAAAATTAAGGAGTTATGTAAATCCCTTAATGTAGAATATGAAATTGTATCAACAGAAATTGCTAAAATTGTATTTCAGGACAGAAAAGAAAGTAATCCTTGTTCCTTATGTGCAAAAATGAGAAAAGGAGCATTAAATGAGGCTATGAAAAGACATGGATGCAATAAAATTGCCTATGCTCATCATAAGGACGATGTGGTGGAAACCATGCTTATGTCTTTAATTTATGAAGGGCGCCTTCATACCTTTGCTCCCGTAACCTATTTAGATCGAATGGATCTTACGGTAATCAGACCTTTGATGTATATGAAGGAGGCAGATGTAATTGGTTTTGTTCGTAAATATCAGGTTCCGGTAGTAAAAAGTCCCTGCCCTGCAGATGGTCATACAAAGAGGGAATATGTGGGAAATCTGTTACAGCAATTAAATCAGGAAAATCCCGGTGTTAAGGAAAGAATGTTTACTGCAATTGTTAATTCAAAAATAGTAGGTTATTCTACAAATCCAAAATAATAAATTGTGAGGAAGTATTTGCCTTTATGGAAACACAAAACTATCATCAGGAATTAAATAAAATTAACAGAATAAAATTACGAAATCAATTGGAATCACTGCCCTCTTTTTGTCGTATGTTTTTTCGAGGGATTGATCATATTTACAGTAGTCGTACAAAATTAGCTTATGCCTATGATTTAGGGGTATTTTTTCAATACCTGCACATTCACCATTCTCTGGGAAAAACCATGGAGATCGTTGACTATCCTGTTTCGATTCTTGACCAGGTCAGTCGAGAAGATATTGAGGATTATTTGGAATACTTATCTTTATACCATAATCATGGAGAAAACCAGGATACTTCCCATAATGTAAAGGAGAATGAGGAAGACTTTACTGAGGGAACAAAAAAGGAAAGAATGAATGAAGAACGTGGAAAAAGCAGAAAATTGGCCTCCTTAAGAAGCTTCTATAATTATTATTTTAGAAATGAAATTATTAAAACTAATCCCCCCTCTTTAGTTCCTATGCCAAAGCTTCATGAAAAAGAAATTGTTCGTCTTGATCCCAATGAAGTAGCCCAGCTGTTGGATCAGGTGGAGGCAGGAAGTAAGCTTAGTAAAAAACAATCTGAATATCATGCAAAAACGGTAAAAAGAGATCTTGCCATTCTTACCCTTTTGCTTGGAACAGGTATACGTATTTCCGAGTGTGTGGGACTTAATCTTTATGATTTGGATTTTGATAATTTAAGAATAAAGGTACAAAGAAAAGGTGGTTATGAGGATTTTGTTTATTTTGGAGAAGAGGTGGAAAATGCATTATTAGATTATCTTGACCAGAGAGAATTAATTCTTCCCCTTTCCGGCCATGAGGATGCTTTATTTTTGTCTATTCAAAAAAAGCGACTCACGGTAAGGAGCATCGAAAAACTGGTAAAAAAATACAGCTCTCTGGTAACTACCATGAAAAAAATTACCCCTCATAAGCTGCGCAGTACCTATGGTACTACTTTGTACCAGGAAACAGGGGATATTTATCTTGTAGCAGATGTATTGGGACATAAGGATGTAAATACAACGAGGAAGCATTATGCTGCAATGCAGGAGGATAATAAGAGAAAAGCTGCAAAAACCATAAAATTGAGAGAACCTTAATGATAATCTCTAATAAAAAAGAGCTGCTTTAACATAATTGTTAAGGCAGCTTTTATCTTTTTATTTAATCCCGTAAAACCATATTTTTTACCTTTCCAATGGAAATGTACTTTTCCTGCAGAGCCTCTAAATCAGTACCGATCTCATTAGTTAAGGTAGGGATACCGCGGGTAGTAATAATCTGAGTATTCCGATGTAAAAGTGCATACTTTTCGGAAATTCAGAGCACCCTTTTCCGGAAAAGCAGTGCATACCTTTCCGGAGTAGAGTGCAGTTGTTGTCTAATTAGTATTCAGATGGAATTTCTATTCCGTGCTCTGTC
>JAFXGR010000017.1 GCA_017520155.1 Lachnospiraceae bacterium | reverse complement strand
TATTTTAAAAGCTGCCAGAGCCTTTTTAGTATTTAAGGCACTGGAAGATTTGGGAGAAATCATTATATCCTCCCCTTCTGCACAGGATATTGAAGATGAGAAATTTGAGTATGATTTCAGTATCATTATGGTTACAGACAGTGATTTAAAGCAGGTTGTCAGTGCAGCATCAGGTGTATCTGAAATTCAGGAAGTTTATGCCAATTACGTAGAAGTAAATGTTCAGGAAGAACAGCCCCAGACAGAAGCAGAAGAGGTGAAAGAAGAGGAACCGGTAAGTACCGAACAGACTCAGACTCCTGCACCTGTACAGGAAACAAAGAAAAAAGAAACTAAACCGGCAGAAAAGAAGGGTAAACCGGTGGTAAACAGAACTGTCCGTGTGGATATTGAAAAGCTGGACGTTTTGATGAATCTGGTAAGCGAGCTGATTATCGCAAAGAATTCCCTAGTATCTGCCACTAATGCAGAAGGTGCTTCCAATACGGGAGTAAATGAGCATATTGAGTATCTGGAGAGTGTTACCACAAATCTTCATGAATCAGTAATGAAGGTTCGAATGGTACCTATTGAAAGTGTTGTAAATAAATTCCCTCGTATGATTCGTGATCTGCAAAAGAAGCTGGGTAAGAAAATGGAATTATATATGACCGGTGAAGAAACAGAGCTGGATCGTACTGTGGTAGATGAAATCGGAGATCCTTTGATGCACTTACTTCGTAACTCTGCAGACCATGGACTTGAATCTGCACAGGTACGAAAGGAAAGAGGAAAACCGGAAGTAGGGTCTATTTTCCTGGATGCCTATCAGGAAGGAAATAACGTAATCATTGAAGTAAGAGACGATGGTAACGGAATTGATGTGGAAGCAGTCAGAAGAAAAGCCATTGAACGAGGCACCATTACAGAAGAACAGGCAGAAGATATGACAGAGAAAGAAATTATTAATCTGTTATTCCTTCCCAGTTTTTCCACAGCTAAGCAAGTATCTGATGTTTCAGGAAGAGGTGTGGGACTGGATGTTGTTCGTTCCAAGATAGAGGCCTTAAGCGGAGAAGTAGAGGTTAAAAGTAAATTAGGAGTAGGAAGTACCTGGACAATTCGTTTACCTCTTACTTTGGCAATTATTCAGGCATTGATGGTAGTAGTAGGGGGAGAAAAATATGCTATTTCCCTTGGAAATATTCAAACTATAGAAGATATTTCTCCATCAGATATTAAGTATGTTCAGTCAAAAGAAGTGATTACTATTCGTGGAACAGTAATTCCCCTTCTTCGATTAAATGAAATCGTAGGCGTTGAATCTACGAAAAAAGAAGATGAAAACATGATTGTTGTTATTGTAAAGAAGGGTGATAAGCTGGCCGGTCTTATGATTGATGAATTAATGGGGCAGCAGGAAATCGTTATTAAGTCTTTAGGAACCTACATTAATAAATGCAAGGAAATCAGTGGAGCTACTATTCTGGGAGATGGAGAAGTTGCATTGATTCTGGACACTAATGCATTACTTTAAAGAGGGGGAATAATAGAATGGAAAATAAGAAGCAGTTTTCTGATTCCAATCAGTACATTGTCATTTCCATGGGAGATGAAGAATTTGGAATTGATATAAAGTATATTGACAATATTGTAAAAATGCAGCATATAACTCGTGTACCTAACGTAGCCTCTTATATTAAGGGTGTAATTAATTTACGTGGAGAGGTTATTCCGGTAATGAGTCTTCGTCTTAAAATGGGAATGGAAAGTGATGTAGAGACGAAGAATACACGTATTATTATTTTGAAAATGGAACAGTATGGAATGCTGGGAATTATTGTAGATGAAGTAAAGGAAGTTTTAACCTTGTCAGATGAAGAAATCGAGAAGGTAGGAAATAATACAAAGGAAGAGAAGGAAGGCTTTGTCTTTGCTGTAGGAAAATACGATAACACTTTAGTTTCCCTACTGGATTTAAATGCAGTTGCATTGGAAAGAGAATAATTTCCGGAGGTAAAGGATGAACGACATTTCGGTAGAAAATATGTCCTCACAGTATTATGATGTTTTAAAGGAAATAGGGAATATCGGTGCAGGAAATGCTACTACTGCATTGGCAACCATGCTTCAGTGTAAAGTTGACATGGGAGTTCCTGAAGTTAGATTACTGAAATTTTCTGAAATTGGGCAGCTGCTTGGAGGAGAAGAACAGGTTATGGCAGGAGTATATCTTGCCATAGAGGGAGACATAAACGGCAGTATTATGTTTCTGGTAAAAGAAGATGTGGCCATGCATTTAATCAGAAAGTTATTAGGTGACATGACATCTGATACCATGGGGGAAATGGAAAAATCTGCATTAAAGGAGATATCTAACATTATCACAGGTGCTTATTTAAATGCTATGAGCAGTATGACTAATTTATCCATTGTACCTTCAATACCGGATCTTTGTATTGATATGGCAGGAGCAATTTTAAGTGTACCGGCAATTGAGTTTGGTGAGCTGGGAGATGAGATGCTTTTGATTCAGTCACAAATTTATGATCAGGTGGCAATTGACGGATTTTTTATTATGGTTCCGGATATGGAGTCCTATAAAAAAATTTTGACGGCACTGGGAATGACAGTTTAAGTAACTGCGTAACTGTAGAAGAGAATGCACAAAGGATAAGAGTTATGGAAATTAAGGTGGGAATGGCAGATTTAAATGTCTGCAGTGGCTCTGATTCCATTACGACCTTAGGTTTGGGATCCTGTGTAGGAGTTGTCCTGTGGGATCCTAAAAATAAGGTATGCGGTATGGCACATGTAATGTTACCGGATAGTACCAGTATTCGAAACAATACAAATGTAGCAAAGTTTGCAGACAGTGGAATTGATGAATTATTAAGAAGAGTGCTGGCAAAGGGAGCAAAACGTCAAAATCTGGTTGCGAAGATAGCAGGGGGAGCAAAAATGTTCTCCATTCAAAACAAGACAGATTTGATCAGTATCGGTGAAAGAAATGTAGAAGCCAGTAAAAAGAAGTTAAAAGAACTTAATATTCCGTTAAAAGCAAGTGATACGGGAGAAACTTATGGGCGTACTGTTACTTTTTATCCGGAGACAGGACAGTACCATATAAAAAGAGTGGGAAAAGAGTTAAAAATAATTTAAGGAACAAGGGGAAATGAAAAAAACTAAGTTAAAGTTATTTCCATTATTCATAATGCTGGTAGCAGGCAGTATTACCAGCATAGCGACGTACTATTTCCAATATGAAATAAAGGCAGCATTACTGTTATTGCTGTCTGTTTTGCTTATTTTTTACTTATTAGGTCTTATTTTTATTAAAACAATTATGTTTTTTGATAAAAAAAATGAGGAAGAATTAAAGGCCAGGGAAGAAGAACGGCTTTTGGAAGAGAATGAGATAACGGACGGACAGGAAGAAGAGGAAAATGTGCCGCAGGAAGAAACAGAAGAAGAGTACTGATTCTGTTTTAAGGGGATGATACATAAATGGATGAAGCAGGAAAAAATTTGTTGTGGATGGATTACGCCAAAAGTAATCAAAGCCCCCAGATACGGGAAAAGCTGATTTTAGAATATGCTCCGCTGGTGAAATTGGTGGCCGGACGCCTCAGTATGTATTTGGGATATAATGTAGAATATGAAGATTTAGTCAGCTACGGAATTTTTGGCTTAATAGATGCTATTGATAAGTTTGACTACACTAAGGCTGTTAAATTTGAAACTTATGCGTCCTTAAGAATACGAGGAGCTATTTTAGACCAGATCAGAAAAATGGATTGGATCCCAAGAACAATTCGTCAAAGACAAAAACAAATTGATCAGGTTATGCGCCAGGTGGAAAGCGAGACAGGACGAGCGGCAACAGATGAAGAGATTGCACTTGGTTTGGGAATCAGTAACGAAGAGTATTTGGAATGGCAGTCTAAAATGAAGATTACCAATGTGGTATCTTTGAATGAGTTTTTGGAACAGGGAAGTGAAGTTCCAAATCCAACTTCAGGAAGCCGTCATTTTATTATGCCGGAAGAAGCTGTAGAACAGGAAGAGATAAAAAAAGTCTTGGCAGAGGCGCTCTTATTATTAACACAAAAAGAACGAAAAGTAATTGAGTTATATTATTACGAAGAGCTTACCTTGAAGGAAATCAGTTATGTTTTAGAAGTTACAGAATCCAGGGTATCTCAGTTACATACAAAAGCTTTACAAAAGATGAAAACAAAATTGGGGAAATATATGGGGATTTTAGATAAAGTATAGAAGTAATGGGAATGGGGGAATAACAGAGTGCAGATAAGTAAGGAACATTCATATTTTCAGATTGTTAATGAGGGAAATAAGACCTATCTTAAATTAGTAAGGGGAAAGGAACCTTTATTAAGTGGTGATATTATTGATTACCTGAATAAATACCAGATTTCCTATAATCTAAATGACTTAACAAAGATAGTGGGAAATGTAGTCGGGGAAACGGTAATCAAATTAAATGAGGTGAAGACAAAAGCAATTAAAGAAAGTTTTGTAATCACCTTGTCATCAGATAAAATGCAGGCATGGGGAAGATTTTATCCTCCCTCCAGTGATGGAGCAAAAATCAGCAGAGAAGAAATTATTTATGATTTAAAATTTAAAGGGATTACACAGGGAATTAAAAATGAGGTTATTGAAGAATTCCTGGAAAACAGAACATATGGAATTAATATTCTTCTTGCAGAAGGTAAAGAGCCACGTCATGGAACTGATGCTTACATTGAGTATAAATTTAATACAGATATTAAGGCAAGACCTACACTGAAAGAAGATGGAGGAGTAGATTTTTTCCAGTTAAATATTATTAATCATGTGAAAAAGGGAGACTGTTTGGCGGTTCTTCATAGAGAGGATCCGGGAGAAAACGGATTTGATTTATTGGGAGGATTAATTAAACCAAGAACAGTAAAAAAAGAATTTTTGAAATTTGGAAGAAATATTACCATATCTGATGATAAATGCGAACTGTATTCCGAAGTAGACGGCCATGTAACCTTAGTGGACGGCAAGGTGTTTGTCAGCGACGTTATGACCGTAGAGAATGTAGATATTTCCACCGGAGATATTACTTACGAAGGAAATGTTCAGGTTAATGGAAATGTATGCTCTAATTTCACTATTCGCGCCAGAGGAAATGTTGAGGTTCGAGGAGTAGTTGAAGGTGCAGAAATATATGCAGAAGGTAACGTGACCATAGCCAGAGGTATTAACGGAATGACAAAAGGTTTTATCCGGGCAGGGGGAAACGTGATTGCCAAATTTATTGAAAATGCTAATGTTGAAGCAAGAGGATATGTGGAAACAGACAGTATTTTGCATAGTAGGGTTTCTGCCGGTACAGAGGTACATGTAGGAGGAAAACGTGGATTCATTACAGGCGGTTATGTGTCCGCTACTAATTTGGTTGATGTAAAAACCTTAGGAGCTGAATTGGGAGCTAATACTATTGTAGAGATAGGTGTTAATCCTGAGATTAAAAGGCGATATGAGGAATTACAGAAACTGATTACGGATAATAATAAAACATTGCGTTCTGCACAGCCTGTTATAGATGCAGCAAAAACAAAGATTTTTTCCGGTGTAAAATTACCGCCGGATCAAGTAAGACATGTACAGGAATTGTCGAATATAGTTACAGCAAAAAAGAAGGAAATTCAATCTGCAACAAAAGAATTGGAAGAAATAGATGAATTAATGAATATCAGTAATGATGCACAGATTGTGGTTCATGATAAGGTATATCCGGGAACAAAGGTAATTATTTCCGATGTTTCAAAAATTGTGAAAACAGAAAGTCATTACTGCAGATTTATTAAGTCTCAGGGAGATGTGGCAATAGTAGGAATGAATTAGAAGATTTCTGTATTGCCTCTTCTGATATTGAGTAGATATAAGGGGAAGTAAAAGTGCTTCCCTCTTATATGAATATATGAATTAGAATGGAGGAACTATGGCCATAGGACATGTTGAACTGAATAATGCAATGACAAGGATTCAGGATTATACAACAATCAAACATAATGAAGACCAAAAGAGTTCTGTACAACAGAATCAATTCCAAAATCAATTTACAAAAGAGTTAAATAAAGATATTCGTCAGGTAGTAAAAACAGATCAGTCAGAATACCAAAATAAGACGGAATATCAAAATAAGAAATTTGATGCAAGGGACAAAGGCAGCAATCAGTATACCGGTGACGGTGGAAAGCGTAGAAGACAAAACCAACAAAAGGATGAAGGAAAGAATATTAGAACTTCCGGATTTGATATGAAGGTTTAAGATAAAAATGATAAATGGAGGACAGCCGGATAATTTCCGGCTGAAATTATAATATGGGTGTTTTAGAAATAATTGTTATAATTGTAGGGCTTACAGCATTTGTAGGCAGCTTTTTTTTGCCTGAGAACAATAAAGGAGTAGAAATAACTATACCTGATGAGGTGATTCATGAATTAATAGATAAAGAAATCAGCAGGGCTGTGGAGACCATAGAAGAACAGACAAAGCAAAAGGTTACCGGAATACAGGAAAGTACAAAAGGAAGTATGGAAAAGCTTTCAAATGAAAAAATTATGGCTATTGATGAGTTTTCCAATACTGTACTTGATAAAATTTATAAAAATCATGAAGAAGCAGTTTTTTTGTATGATATGCTAAATAATAAACATGTTCAGCTAAAAAATTCCATTACAGAGTTGGATAGTATGCTGAAAGATAAAAAGAAAGAAACCGGTGTATATTTAAAAACAGAAATATCTGCAAATTCATGGAAAGAGAATGAAGCAGTAGAGATAGGTAAATCAAAATTATTGTTAGATGAGATTAGTGTGGCAATAGGAAATAAAGTAGGAAATAGAGAAAAAGAAAATGAATACGCAAATAGTCTTTCCCCTGAAGATAATTTAGAGGAAAATACTTTTCTTCAGGAAGAGAAGACGGGAGAAGAGAAAAATAAAATTTTGGAATATCATAAAATGGGAAAGACAGAAATTGAAATTGCCAAACTTTTGGATATAGGGGTTGGGGAAGTAAAATTAATAATCGGATTGCATGAAGCAAATAAATAATGATGAAAATAGCTAAGATTAAATAATAGTATTGAAAGGTAATATATCCAAATGAAATTAAAATATTATATGCGGGGAGTAGGTACGGGAATTCTTGTAACTGCATTAATTTTACTTATAGTAAAAGAACCCAAGGAGTTATCAGATGCTGAAATAAAAATCAGAGCTGCAGCTTTAGGAATGGTGGAGGAAAGCACCTTTTCAGATGAGGGTGTTCTTAAATCAAACAAAGAAGAACAGAAAGACGTTGCTTCAGAAGAAGTAAAGAAGGACTCTGCTGTAGAAGAAGTACCTAAAGAAACAGAGGAAGAGGAAACAGAGTCTACAGAAATAATAGAAGAAAAAAATCAGGAAGAGACACTGGAACAAGATCCGGAAGATCCAAAATTAAGTCAAGAAAATGAACCAGAGGAAAGTCTTGATGAAGATAAAGAGGTACAATATGTATCTATAACTATTGAATCAGGAGATGTGGCAAAAACAGTAAGTGAAAAATTATATGAGGCTGGATTAATAGAATCAGCAGTAGAATATAGTAATTTTTTATCCGGTAATAATTACAGTTATAGATTAAGAGCCGGTTATTATGAGATACCGGTAGGTTCTGATCATCATCAAATTGCAGAGATTTTATGTAAAATAGCGGAAGAATAAAAGAGAAGTAATTAACAGTCCGGACCAATCAATAGTTAAAAAGATTTTATTTCTATAGAAAGTTGATAATAAGTTGGTTATAGTTGATTGCTTTATAGTCTATTAGTATTGAAATAATATAAGAAGATTTAAATGTATCAATATAAATACAAAAAAAGAAGAAAAAAGTACTTGCAAAACTAAAAAAGGTTTGATAAGATAGAAAAGTCGTCACAAACCGGACACTAAAAAACAACAAAATATGACTTTTAATTTGCTATCGGAATTGATTTTCTAAGAAGTGAGAAAAAAAGTAAAAAAAGTTGTTGACACAGTGAAAACTATGTGATAAGATGAACAAGTTGCCGCAAGTGGTAACGAAACAAAAAGAAAAAGTAAAAAAGTTGTTGACAAAGCGAAAGTGATGTGGTAATCTAACAAAGCTGTCGCAAAGACAACGAACAGAACCTTGATAAATGAACAGCAATGC
>JAFXGR010000188.1 GCA_017520155.1 Lachnospiraceae bacterium | reverse complement strand
GAGGATTTTTGAATCTTTGCTATCAGGAAAATAGGCATGTGATATGGTATAGTTAATTTAAAACCGTTGCACTAAGCAGCTTAGTCCTGTTATTCCTTCTCTCTCTTACCCATGCCAGCACTTGGGAATATAAATTTCCTCATATTTGGCAATGGCAAACCGGTCAGTCATGGCTCCTACATAATCGCACACTACCTGCTCCTTTTTTTCTCCGTCATACATCATTCTTTGATATTCTCTGGGTAATACCTCTGTATGGGACAAATAATATTCATAAAGAGTTTCCATTAACTGTTCTGCCTTTTTTTCTTCTCCCTTGGCTTCCCTATTATTGTAAACTCTTTCAAACATAAATTTACGCAGCATTTTCATTGCTTCTTCCACTGAAGGAGACAAGGAAATATCATTTTTTCCTCTGCTGTTTGTCACCAGATCATGGATGAAATGGTTTAATCTTTCTCCTGTAGTTTCACCGATTCTTTGGGAGATTTCCTTGGGAATATCTTCTTCCGTTAAAATTCCCCCTCGTATAGCATCATCCATATCGTGGTGAATATAGGCAATTTTATCAGAATAACGTACTATTTTCCCCTCCAAAGTGGAAGGCTTCCCTGAGGTCTGATGATTTAAAATTCCGTCCCTAACCTCCATGGTAAGATTCAGCCCCAATCCGGATTTCTCCAATAGATCTACCGTTCTTACGCTTTGTACGTTATGCTCAAACCCAAAGGGACAAACCCGATTTAATGCCCTTTCTCCTGCATGTCCAAAGGGAGTATGTCCCAGGTCATGGCCCAGGGCAATGGCCTCAGCCAAATCCTCATTAAGCCGAAGTGCCTTAGCTATGGTTCGAGCGTTTTGAGATACCTCTAAAGTATGAGTCAGTCGGGTACGGTAATGATCTCCCTCCGGGGTCAAAAAAACCTGGGTTTTATCCTTTAATCTTCGAAAGGACTTACTGTGAATAATCCGATCTCTGTCCCGCTGAAATACGGGACGAATATCACAGGGTTCTTCTTTGCGCATTCTTCCCTTGGAATTCATGCTTAAGGTAGCATAAGGACTAAGATACTCTTTTTCGTATACTTCCAACTGTTCCCGCACTGTGGTCATTTGTATTTCTCCATCTGTTTGTAAAAAGCAATCTATTTCTTTGCTGTTATAATCTCTCTTATTATATTATTCTGTATCAATCTATGATTTCCTTTATTTTTCTATAAAATTTTTTTTATTTTTATAACATTATTTTTAGATTTTATCTCGAAAATATGATGTTGGAGTTAAAAGCCCATTGAAGAATTTTGATATATGCATAATAGACAAATAAAATTATTGAATTGTGGTTTTAGCCCTGACATCACAATATTAAGAAAAACTGTAATGATCACCTATTCATCTTGGCTAATTATTTATCTTATATAAAGCTTGCTATCCAGGGAACAATTACCACCGTCAGTATTCCCGTTACCACAATGGCCAAAGAACTCATGGCTGCCTGAATTTCTCCCAGCTCCACTGCCTTGGAAGTCCCAATGGCGTGGGAAGCGCTTCCCAGGGCCAGTCCCTGTGCAATAGGCTCTTTTACTCCCACTGCTTTTAAAATGGAGGGGCCAACTACTGCTCCCGATATTCCTGCAATCATAACACCTATTACCGTAACCCCCTGAATTCCTCCTAATTCATTGGTTACCCCCAAAGCAATTGCGGTAGTAATGCTTTTTGGCATAAGGGAAAATAACAGTTGATTTTCCATATGAAATAAAGCCGCTATTGCGATTAAAATACCTGCATGGGCTAAACATCCCAGAAAAATACTGATCATCACAGCCACTACATTTTCCTTCAATACCTGCAGCTGCTTATATAAAGGTACTGCCAAACAAACGGTAACGGGAGTAAGAAAATAACTTAAATATTTTGCTCCCTGCTGATAAGTTTCATAATCTATTCCTGCTGTCGTTAAAATACCAATAATAATCACAATGGAAATCAACAGAGGATTTAAAAATACTTTTTTATACTTTTTTTGTATTTCAAAGCCCACCTTATAGGCTGCCAGGCTTAAAATCATTCCAAAAAAGACAGAATCTGCCACAAGTTCATTGATCCTCATTTCTTTCTCTCCTCTTTTTTCTTATTTAAACGAATAAAAAACTGAGCAGTAAGTCCTGTCACTGCCAGTACTGCTGCAAAGGAAATAAAGGCTGCTAAAAATAAAGCAGCTACCTTACCTTTTACTAAACCGTAGGAATTCATAATCCCCACTGTTGGCTCAATGAAAAAAATCGGCATGATAGAAATCATAAAGCCGGAAACTGTTTCAATCTGTTCCACCTTTACTATTTTGGTACATAATAATAAAAATAAGATAATTAAACCGTATACGCTGGCAGGGATGGGAAAGGGAAGTAAGGCATTTAACACCTCTCCCACAAAGCTTACCCCAAAGATCAGCGCCAGTTGAAAAATATAATTCATCCTTCTGCTCCTGCTTTCTGCTATTCTGTGATGTCCCTCCCAAAGATAAAAACAGTAATTATTTCTTCTTTTTCCTCCGGGAATGAACTGTTTATCATCTGACAATCATTTATTGTAACATAGTTAATTTATCCCGTAAAGTGTGGTATACTGTAAGTAATAGTTAAGAAAATCATAAAATAAAAGGAACAATTATTATGTCAAAAACATTTCATACACCTAAGCAGGATTGGTATCCTTTGGATCTTTCCGCTATTGTGTATCCTACCCTACAGCGAAAGGACTTTTCCTCGGTTTATCGTCTGTCTGTAGTGTTAAAAGAAGAAATACAGCCTGAGATTTTACAGCAGGCTATTGATATGACCTTACCTCGTTTTCCTACCTATAAAGTAGCTATGCGAAAAGGCTTATTTTGGCGGTTTTTAGAGCCTAATCATCGTCCCGGACCCTTTGTTCAGCCGGATGTGAAAAATTTTTGTATGCCCATGTCCTTTAAAACAAAAGGACGGTATTTACTGCGTTTTTATTACCATGGCTGTCGTATTTCCATGGAGGCTCATCACAGCTTAGGAGACGGAAACGGAGGCATGCATCTTCTTAATACCATTATTGCCGTTTATCTTCGCCTTCTTGGACACAAAATTCCTAATGGCTATCTTGTTCTTGATATTACCAAGGAGCCTCATCCGGAGGAACTGGAGGATGCCTATTTGCGCTATTCCAACTCCAAATTCCGGCCCCCAAGACCTATGGAAAAAACTTATCGTCTCCGAGGAACAAAGGAACCTTTTTTTACCTTTCATGTAATTCACGGACATATGAGCACAGAGGATGTTTTGGAAGTGGCCAGACTGTATAAATGTACCTTAACGGAATATTTAAACGCAGTACTCCTTTATGCCTTATTAAAAAAACAAAAGGAGGATAAACCCTTTCGTGAACTTCCGGTGAAAATCGCAATGCCGGTAAATTTAAGAAGATTTTTCCCTTCTAAAACCCTGCGTAATTTTATCACCATGGTTTATCCCTCCATTGATCCCAGACTGGGAGATTACAAATTTGAAGAAATCATCACTCAGGTTCACCATTATATGCGTTACTATATTAATGCTAAATTTTTAATGGGGGACATTACCACCAATGCGGCTACTCAGAGAAATCCTTTGATCCGTATTGTTCCTTTATTTATTAAAGATTATGTGGTAAAAAATTTTTATAAACGGGTACAGGATCGCAATTCTTCTGCCGGTCTTACTAATATGGGAACCCTGCAGGTTCCAAAGGAAATGCTTCCTCATATTCATCGTTTTGACATTTATATGGGAATCCCTTATTCCTCCCGTACCAATTGTGCTATTATCAGCTATAATAATATTCTCACCATTAATTTTGCCAGCTGTATCAAAGAAACTGTGGTAGAAAAGTATTTCTTTCAAAAATTGGTGGAGGACGGTGTAAAGGTTACTATTGAAAGTAATCGAATGAATTAAGTAAATGTTCAAGGAAAGGAAATAATATGTCTTATTGTGTAGAATGCGGTGTAAAACTGGATGACTCCTTAACAGTCTGTCCCTTATGCTGTACACCGGTGATCAATCCTAATATTTTAATGAAGGAAAAGAATCATCTTTCTCCCGGTTCCTTCTCTCCCCACAAAGGAGAAGTCGAACCCATGAATAAACGGGATGTGGGTCTTTGGCTTTCCATTGTTTTTGGCTCCACTATCCTTAGCTGTTTTCTTCTTAATCTTCTGGTTTTTCATCATAACTTATGGTCCATTCCCGTAATTGGAGCCTGTATTTTATTGTGGCTTTTGTTTTGTCCACGGATGTTTTTCCCAAAGCTTCCTTCTGCTCTCTCTTTGCTGGTAAGCGGACTTAGTGTGATTTTTTATGAATACTCTCTTACCTTTTTAACCCAAGAGGACAGCTGGTTTTTCCACCTTGCTTTTCCTATCACGTTATTAGCCTTGATTCTAATTAGCATCGTTGGGATTTTGTTTCATTTTGTTTCTAAATCTTTGTTGACTACTGTACTATACTTATTTATTATGGTGGGAATTCTCTGTGTCTTTATTGAGCTTAGTATTGATAACTTTTTAGGATTACCTCTAAAAATCTTTTGGTCTGCCATTGTTTTTTCTGTTTGTGCAGTAATCTCTATTGCTCTGATTTCCATTATGTCTATGCAGCGCCTGCGAGAAACCGTAAGAAAACGCCTTCATTTCTGAAGGCGTTTTTTCTTTCTCTTTTCTCCTAAATCATTAAGATTATGTGCTTTCAAGAGACTGTTATTTAATTTATAAGAACCTCTTTCAGAACCCTATAATCAGATTGACGGCATGTAAATATATCTTTTTATAAGATTCCCATAAAGAATAAAATCAAGATGATTATGGGTAAAACATAAGTCATATAGGGTCTCATCCATTTGGCTACCTTTAAGCCTGCTCCTTCATTGGCCTCTGCAATAAATTTGTCCCATCCCCATCCGTAGCGGCTGACACAAAACAGTACATAAATTAATGAGCCAAGAGGAAGGATCAGATTACTGATCACAAAATCTTCCAAATCCAATACTCCGCTTCCCGGACCCAAAGGCTGGAAGCTGCTCCATACATTAAATCCTAAAATACAGGGGATGGAAATAATGGAGATAATTATTCCGTTTACAAGACTTGCTTTTTTTCTTCCCCAGCCTGTAAGATCCATGGTGCAGGATAAAATATTTTCAAATACGGCCAAAATCGTGGAAAAGGCTGCAAAAGTTAAAAAGATGAAGAATAAACTTCCCCATACTCTTCCCATGGGAATATTATTGAAAATATTAGGAAGGGTAATGAAAATCAAGCTTGGTCCGCTGTCTGCTTCTACGCCGTACGCAAAGCAAGCGGGGAAAATAATTAAGCCGGAGGCTAATGCCACAAAAGTATCAAGAACAGCCACACGAACTGATTCTCCCATCAATGCTCTTTCTTTGCCAATATAGCTTCCAAAAATTGCCATGGAACCGATTCCCAGACTTAAGGTGAAAAAGGCCTGACTCATGGCTCCTCCAATAACATCTGCCATTCCGATTTCTTTCATTCTGGCAAAATCAGGTAAAAGATAGAACTTTAATCCCTCCTCTCCGCCTTCCATAAAAATGCTGTTAAAGGCCAAAACTACCATAATTACCATCAAGGCCAGCATCATTACCTTGGTTACCTTCTCTACTCCGTTTTGAAGACCAATGGAATTAATGGCAAAGCCTGCAACAACCACAATAAGCATATAGATCGTCATGGTAATGGGATCTGCCAGCATATCTCCAAAGATGGCTGCTACTCCCGCTGCATCCTCTCCTACAAATTTTCCTCTGGCCATATTTACAAAATACTGAATCATCCATCCTGTTACGGTAGTGTAAAACATCATTAATATATAATTTCCCAGCATGGCCACATAGCCGTGAAGATGCCACTTACTTCCCTCAGGTGCCAATTTACTATAAAGTCTTACCGGACTTTTTCTGCTTGCACGTCCCAGGGCAAATTCCATGGTCATTACCGGCACTCCTAAAACAATTAAAAAGAACAGATAAACAAGTACGAAGGCTCCTCCTCCATATTGTCCTGCCATGTAAGGAAATTTCCATACATTTCCCACCCCAATGGCACAGCCTGCACTTAATAGCAGAAAGCCTAAGCGGCTTCCCAAACGTTCTCTTTCCATAATAAAATACTCCTCTTTTGTTCTTATTTCCCTAAAGTTTTCAAAGTATCCAATAACTCCAGATCAGACTGGCATACCTTAATATTAGTAGTCAATTTTTCCCCTGAGGGCTTGGTAACACTAATTTCAATTACACTGTCTACTTCAATTCCATTTCCAAAGGCTGCCTTAATAAATGAAAAAAACTTGGGATGATTTTTTTCAAATTTATTTTTTGCTGTCATTAACTTCAGCATAGCATTCATATCCATAGCCATAACATTACTCCCTTTCTTTTATATTTTCCACTGCACATCTTTCCACCGGCAGGGCCAAAACATACTGTCTCATATACTCTTCAAAGCCCTTTTTCTCTTCATTTGTTGCCGTCAGTACAAGCTTAGGCTGATGTTGAAAAACCTGTTCATTAAGAAAAAGTGATAAGGATTGATCTTCTTTTTTATTCAGCATATAGGAAGCTAACAGCGCCATTCCCCAAGGACCGCCCTCTGTTGCATTTTCCATAACTGCCACAGGTGCCCCAAAGGCTGCAGATAAAAATTGCTGGGCCACTGCCTTTGTTTTAAATAAGCCTCCATGACCGTAAATACAATCTACCGAAACCTTTTCTTCCTCTAATAAAATATCCAGACCGATTTTTAAAGAAGCCATAGATGAGTATAAATGATTACGCATAAAGTTAGCAAGAGTAAATTTTGCCTTAGGTTTTCTCACAAATAACGGTCTTCCCTCCTGAACCTTTGCAATATGCTCTCCGGAATAAAAATTATAGGATAACAGACCTCCGCAATCTTCATCTGCTTCCAATGCCTTTTTATATAGTAATTCATACAAATCATCTTTAGTAAGAGATACCCCTAATTCCTTGGTAAACTCCTCAAATAAGCCCACCCAGGCATTTAAATCGGAGGTTCCGTTATTACAATGTACCATGGCCACATTGTCTCCTGCCGGTGTTGTTACAATATCTAATTCTTCATGAACACGGCTTAACTCACCTGCCAATACCACCATGGCAAAAATTGAGGTTCCTGCAGATACATTTCCGGTTCCCACCTCAACCGCATTAGTGGCCACCATTCCTGTTCCTGCATCTCCTTCCGGAGGACAGAAGGGGATTCCTTCCTCCAAATCTCCCTCAGGATCTAAAAATAATGCTCCTTCTTTTGTTAAATAACCGGCATCTTCTCCTGCCACCAATACCTTAGGCAAAATATCCCTAAGTTTCCAGCTGTAGCCCTTTTTCTTTTCCAATTGCTCAAAGGATTGTATCATTTTTTCCTCATAATCCTTCTTTTGTGTATCCACAGGAAACATTCCCGAGGCCTCGCCGATTCCCATTACCTGCTGTCCCGTTAATTTCCAATGAATATAACCTGCCAAAGTCGTTAGATAAGCAATGTCCTTTACATGATCTTCTCTATTTAGCATTGCCTGATACAAATGGGCAATACTCCATCTTTGCGGAATCTGAAAGGAAAAAAGAGTACTTAACTCTTGCGCTGCTTCCAAGGTCATGGTATTTCTCCAGGTACGAAATTCCGTCAGCTGATTTCCCTTTTGATCAAAGGGAAGATATCCATGCATCATTCCGGAAATTCCCATGGCTGAAACTCTTTTTAAGGTTACCTGATACTTGCCCTTTACCTGCTGCTTTAATTCAAGATAACACTGACGAATTCCCTTGAAAGCCTCCTCCAGATCATAAGTCCAGATGCCCTCTTTTAGTTGATTTTCCCATTCATAGCTTCCCATCGCTATTGGCTGATGGCTCTCATCAATTAATACTGCCTTAATTCTGGTAGACCCCAGTTCCAATCCAAGGACTGTTCTTCCCTGCTCCACTGCCTCTTTTATCTTCATATCCTTTCCTCTTCTTTCTCAATAATAACCCCTTACAATTTAAAAGCTATTCCTAATTCCCCTTTAGTCCTTACTCTATCCTTCCAGAATCTTTCTTGCCACATGGACACCACTGGCAGATGCATGAGATAGGGAATGGGTTACACCACTTCCATCTCCTATGATATAAAGTCCTTTATGTCTGGATTCCAGATTTTCATTTACCTCTACCTCCATATTGTAGAACTTCACCTCCACACCATAGAGCAAAGTATCATCATTGGCTGTACCCGGTGCAATCTTGTCTAACGCATAAATCATCTCAATAATTCCATCTAAAATTCGCTTTGGCAAAACAAGACTTAAATCGCCCGGTGTAGCTGCCAACGTAGGCCTTACCATCCCCTCTAAAATTCTTGTTGCATTACTTCTTCTTCCACGAACTAAATCCCCAAAACGCTGTACAATTACTCCCCCTCCCAGCATATTGGAAAGTCTGGCAATACTTTCTCCGTATCCGTTGCTGTCTTTAAAAGGTTCTGAAAAATGTTTAGCCACTAAAAGGGCAAAATTAGTATTTTCTGTATGCTTTTTAGGATCCTCATAGCTGTGACCATTTACGGTTACAATTCCGTTGGTATTTTCATTTACCACAGCACCATTGGGATTCATACAAAAGGTTCTTACGCAATCCTCAAATTTTTCCGTACGATATACAATTTTACTCTCATATAATTCGTCGGTGAGATGGGAGAATATTACTGCTGGAAGCTCTACCCTTACCCCAATATCCACACGATTAGACTTTGTGGGAATCTCCATTTCTTCACAAATTTTTTCCATCCACTTACTTCCGATTCTTCCCACGGAAACAATGCACTGCTTAGCTTCAAACTGCTGCTCTTTTCCTGAAACCAGATATCCTTTTTCAGTTTTTATAATATGTTCTATGGGCCAGTCAAAATAAAAATCTACTGACTCCTTTAAGCTTCCATATAAGTTTTCCAGTACCACATAGTTAATATCTGTTCCTAAATGACGTACGGAGGCATTTAACAACTTCAGCTTATTTTGCATACAAATTTTTGAAAATTTGGTTCCTGCAGTGGAATATATCCGCGTTCCTTCTCCCCCAAACTGCATATTAATCTCATCCACATATTGCATCAGCTCCGTAGCCTTTTCTTTGCCGATATACTGGTATAAGGTACCTCCAAAATCATTGGTGATATTATATTTCCCATCAGAAAATGCACCCGCTCCCCCAAAACCACTCATAATAGAGCAGCTGGGACAACTGATACAGGATTTAATTTTTTCTCCGTCAATGGGACATTTTCTTTTTTCCAAAGGATGTCCCGCTTCAAAAACTGCTATTTTTAATTTTTCATTCTTCTTTGTTAATTCATAGGCAGCATAAATACCTCCCGGTCCTGCTCCGATAATAATTACATCATATTTCATTCTTCTTCCCCTTTTATTTTCATGCTTATTCCAGATTCCTTCTTTTCCTATATTTCATAGAGATAAGCAAGTATTTCTACTTTATTTTATTCTTCTGTTATTTATCTGTCAAATCGTATAATTTGATTTTCCCTTGTAAAATTTTGCATAAAAAAAGACTGAAGAATTAATCTTCAGTCTTTTATGCAGGAAAAGGGACTTGAACCCTCACAGTATTGCTACCATACGGACCTGAACCGTACGCGTCTGCCATTCCGCCATTCCTGCGAACAGACTTATTTTATCTTTTCTCTATCTGTTTGTCAATAGAAAAAATTTAAATTTACACTCTTTATGATAAAAACCCCCATCTTAATTTTCATAAGATAGGGGTTTACTACTAATCTCTTTTCTAAGCTTTTACTATTATCTTAAAAATATCCATTAATTACACTGCCTACTGACTGTAATGCATAAGTACCGTTCATTGTATACAAACTGGAAGAATTACTCTCACTGTAAGCTGTATTACTTAAAGAGGTAGCTCTCGTGGAAGCCAAATAAGATAAAGAATTGGAACCGTTCCATAAATCCTTCACCTTCTCAAAGTCTGCCTTCATAAAGGTTTTCTTATTCACAGTCAGCTTCTGATCCTCTCCTATGGTAATTCCCATTTCCTTCAGCTTATCTTCATATCCTTCCATAACATCAGCCAGCTTTTCTGCTGCCTTTGTTACCTTATCAGACTTGGAGTCCTCTACCTTATCTAACAATGCATTATAGTCCTTAGCATAATCAGCCACTGCCGTATATACCTCTTCCATATCCTTATTTTTAAATACGGATTTGGAACCTCTCTCCATTAATGCAGCGGCCGAGTTTCCTACCTCTTTTGCCGCACTCTGCACATCATTTAAGTTCTGCTTTTTAGCTTCTTCTTCTTTGTAAGAATATTTCGAAGCTGTATTTTTTACTGAGGAGTTGGTATCAGAGGCACTGCTATCAGTCTCTGCATAGTAGGCCTTCAACAGTTTTCCGTAACTGCCATTTTTAATGCTTGCATAATCAGACAAATTAATTCCTGAAAAAGCATAACCATTGTTATTACTTGTGCTGCTGTTCAGGCTTGAAAATAAATAACTATAGTCTGTTTTCACATTAAGATTAATACTCATAGAATCCCTTCCTTTCTCCTATATTCCTTATATCGGCTGTTTTTCTTATCCCCTAAATGATTATTCACTATGTTTTTTTAACTTCTCTACTTCTTTTTGCAAAGCCGCAATCTGCGCAGTTGCCTCTTCCAGCTTTAAGTCCAAAGTCTCAAATTCTTCCCTGGTTCCCACAGATGTCTGTGTTTCCTTTGTCTCAAAAATATCTGATTTCCATTCCTGTTCTCTCTCTCTATCATCATAAATAGATTCCGGCTGGGGAATGATCTGTGTATCTTCAAAAAAAGAAGGGTCTATATCTATACGGTAAGTATCATAAGAAACCTCTCCCAGATGCATATTGGTATCCTCATGGCTTGTTATAGGAATGGTTTCTCCCTTTTCTTCTTCTGACTCATCCTCTTCTTCATCCCTTGATTTTAGCAAAGTAACTCCCATAGTTCCTACAACAATTACAATAGCCGAAATAATACCAATAATAAGTATACTCTTCTTATCTACAGCTGATTCTTCTTTAAAAGCTTCTTCTTCCTGCAAGGTTACAATTATGTAATCTTTATGAATATATCCCTCTCCACCGCCATACTCAATTACATACCAATCCGGCTCTACCATTCCAATAATCTGTACCATGGTATCTTTTTTCAAAGTTCCAAGTTTTTCATAATCTTTTGATGGCCCGCTTCGAACATTAAGACTGTCTGTATTAATAACCGCTGTTCCGTTGACAGGCTGCATCTGGGCAGCACACACCGGTATTGAAAAAAGCAGTATAAAAGAAATGCATAGGGCTATAATCCTCTTTTTCATTAGCTATCTCATCCTTTCGATTCATTATAGCATGAATCAAAAAAAAATATCAAATATAGTGTCTGTAAAAATCCTTAATTTTTTCTTAAAAAGTACTTGACGAATAACATTCTGGATGATAATATACTACTTGTGTTACGGAGCAGTTCGAACATATGCGGAAGTGCTGGAATTGGCAGACAGGCAAGACTAAGGATCTTGTGCATGTATTTGCGTGTGGGTTCAAGTCCCATCTTCCGCATTAACCTTTTAAGAAAAAGCCTTGAAAATTCAAGGCTTTTTTCTTTTGTCCATATGAATTTTTTTGTTACACCGCCTTTGGCTTGAAAACTT
>JAFXGR010000187.1 GCA_017520155.1 Lachnospiraceae bacterium | reverse complement strand
GGGTAAAGGTATTAAGTACTCTGATGAGGTGATCAGACGTAAAGTTGGTAAAACCGGTAAGAAATAGATAAGGAGAGTAAACAATGGTTAGTAAGAAATCAAGACAAGAAGTTCGTGTAAAAAAACACATGAAGACACGTAACCGTTTTAGCGGTACAGCTGAAAGACCACGTTTAGCGGTATTCAGAAGTAATAATCATATGTATGCTCAAATTATTGATGATACTGTTGGTAAAACAATCTGTGCAGCTTCTACAGTAGAAAAGGAAGTAAAAGCAGAATTAGAAAAAACTAACAATGTTGATGCAGCAGCATACGTAGGAACTTTAATCGCAAAAAGAGCAATTGAAAAAGGTATCAATGAAGTAGTATATGATCGAGGCGGCTTCATTTACCAGGGTAAAGTTGCAGCTTTAGCTGAAGCAGCCAGAGAAGCTGGCTTAGTATTCTAGGAAAGGAAAGGTCAAACTTTTATGAAACATACAATCATAGATCCAAGCCAGTTAGAGTTAAACGATAAAGTTGTTACTATTAAACGAGTAACTAAGACTGTAAAAGGTGGACGTAACATGCGTTTTACAGCATTAGTAGTAGTAGGTGATGGTAACGGACACGTTGGTGCCGGACTTGGAAAAGCTATTGAAATTCCTGAAGCAATTCGTAAAGGAAAAGAAGATGCGATGAAGCATCTTGTTACAGTTGCTATGGACGAAAATAAATCTGTAACTCATGATTTTATCGGAAAATTCGGTTCTGCAAGCGTTCTTTTAAAGAAAGCTCCTGAAGGTACAGGTATCATCGCAGGTGGTCCTGCCCGTGTGGTTTGTGAACTTGCAGGGATCAAAAATATCCGTACAAAATCTTTAGGTTCTAATAATAAACAGAACGTTGTTCTTGCAACAATCACTGGATTAAAGAATTTAAAATCCCCTGAAGAAGTAGCAAGCAGACGTGGAAAAACTGTTGAAGAAATTTTAGGCTAGGAGGAGAGAAAAATGGCAGATAAAATGTTAAAAATCACATTAGTGAAATCTCCTATTGGTGCTGTTCCAAAAAACAGAGCAGTTGTTGAAGCTATGGGGCTTAGAAAACTGAATAAGACTGTTTTGATGCCTGATAATGAAGCAACAAGAGGAATGATTAAAAAAGTAGGCTATATGCTCAAAGTAGAAGAAGCGTAAGGAGGTGTCAGAATGGAATTATCTAATTTAAGACCGGCGGCCGGTTCTAAGCACAGTGATAATTTTAGAAGAGGTCGTGGACACGGATCAGGAAATGGTAAGACAGCCGGTAAAGGACACAAAGGTCAGAAGGCTCGTTCTGGAGCACCAAGAGTAGGTTTCGAAGGTGGTCAGATGCCATTATACAGACGTATTCCTAAGAGAGGTTTCAAGAATATTAATAAGAAAGAAATCGTGGGAATTAACGTTGATGCATTAGAAAGATTTGAAGATGGTGCAACAGTTACTGTTGAAACATTAATCGAAGCTGGAATCGTAAAGAATCCAAGAGATGGTGTTAAGATTCTCGGAAATGGAGAGTTAACTAAGAAACTCAATGTTAAAGCTGATGCATTTAGTGCTGGAGCAAAAGAAAAGATTGAGGCCCTTGGTGGAACAGCAGAGGTGATGTAATATGCTTACAACACTGAAGAATGCATTTAAAATAAAAGAAATACGTAACAAACTTTTATATACTTTGGGGATGCTGGTGGTGATCCGTTTAGGATCCCAGCTTCCGGTTCCCGGAGTGCATAGAGAATATTTTTCAGCGTGGTTTACACAACAGACAGGTGGAGCATTTGAGTTATTAGATGCGTTTACCGGTGGTTCTTTCGAGAACATGTCAATTTTCGCATTAAATATTACTCCATATATTACTTCTTCCATCATTATGCAGTTGCTCACCATAGCAATTCCTAAGTTGGAAGAAATGCAAAAAGACGGGGAAGATGGTAGAAAGAAAATTGCATCTATCACAAGATATGTTACAGTAGGACTTGCATTAATTCAGTCAGCAGCTATGGCAATCGGTTTCGGTAGAAGTGGTTTGTTACAGGAATTTAACGCTTTAAATGTTATTACTGTTATCTTTGCTCTTACCGCAGGAAGTGCATTCCTTATGTGGGTAGGAGAAAGAATTACAGAAAATGGTATTGGAAACGGAATTTCTGTAGTTTTAGTTATTAATATTATTTCAAGACTTCCTGAAGATTTTATTAATCTGTACAGACAGTTTATTCAGGGAGAGCCAGTTGCAGTAGGAGTACTTGCTGCAGTAATCATTATTGCAGTTGTAATTGGAATGATTGTTCTTGTTATTTTATTAAATGGCGGAACAAGAAAAATTCCTGTACAGTATGCAAAAAAAGTTCAGGGAAGAAAAATGGTAGGAGGCCAGAGCAGTAATATTCCTTTAAAGGTAAATACTGCAGGTGTTATTCCTATTATCTTTGCTTCCAGTTTATTCCAGTTACCACTGGTAGTTGTAAATCTTGTGGGAGCAAATCCTACAGGTGTATGGGGAGAAATTCTTAACGGAATGAACTCTGCAAACTGGGTTAAGCCCTCTGCACCCTGGTATTCCATTGGTTTGGTCGTATATATTGTATTGATTATCTTCTTTGCATATTTCTATACATCAGTAACCTTTAATCCTTTGGAAATTGCCAACAATATGAAAAAACAAGGTGGATTTATTCCGGGAATCAGACCCGGTAAACCAACCAGTGATTACTTATCAAGAATTTTGAATTACATTATTTTCATTGGTGCATGCGGACTTACCATTATCGGTGTATTACCCTTTATTTTCAGTGGTATTTTCAATGCTACAGTTTCCTTCGCAGGAACAAGTTTAATTATTATCGTAAGTGTTATCTTAGAAACAATGAAATCCGTTGAATCTCAGATGCTTGTACGTAATTATAAGGGATTTTTAAATGATTAATGGCAGGAGGCAGGACATTTTGTTCTGCCTCTTTTTTTATGTGGGAGGCATAAAAGCCGCTGACAGGTCAGCAGGTAAATCAAATGCTCACCACAAAACCAATCTGTCTTATGAAGTGTAATGACGGACAGGGTTAAGAAGAGAAATAGAAAGGAATAAAAAGACGATGAAGATTGTAATGTTAGGGGCACCAGGCGCAGGAAAAGGCACACAGGCAAAGATGATTGCAGATCAATACTCCATTCCTCATATTTCCACAGGAGACATTTTTCGTGCAAATATAAAGGAAGGAACTGAGCTTGGAAAAGAAGCAAAAAGCTATATGGATAAAGGACAGCTTGTTCCCGATGAATTAACCGTAAAAATTTTACTGGACAGAGTAGCAAAAGAGGATTGTAAAAATGGCTACGTATTAGACGGCTTCCCAAGAACTATTCCTCAGGCAGAGGTTTTGGAAGATGCCTTAACAAAGTTGAATGATAAAATTGACTATGCAATTAATGTTGAAGTACCGGATGAAAATATTGTAAGACGTATGAGTGGTAGAAGAGCATGTTTATCCTGCGGAGCTACCTACCATATAGTACATATTCCACCAAAAGCAGAGGGTGTATGCGACAGATGTGGAAAAGACCTGGTACTCCGTGATGATGACAAGGAAGAAACCGTACAAAAAAGATTAAATGTTTATCACGAACAGACCCAGCCTTTGATTGATTTTTATGAGAAAAAAGGTGTATTAAAAGAGGTTGACGGTACGGTAGATATGAAAGATGTTTTTGCGGCGATTACAAGGATTCTTGGTTAGAAAGGAAGCGAAAAACAATGGCAGTATCAATTAAATCAGAACGAGAAATTGAGCTAATGAGACAGGCAGGAAAAATCTTGGCAAAGGTACATGAAGAGTTAGGCAAGGCAGTGAAGCCGGGAATTTCCACTTGGGAAATTGACCGTTTGGGTGAAGAATTAATCAGAAGCTACGAATGTGTTCCTAACTTTTTAAACTACCATGGTTATCCTGCTTCTGTCTGTGTTTCCGTAAACGAAGAAGTAGTACATGGAATTCCCTCAAAGGAAAGAATTTTAAAAGAAGGAGATATTGTCAGTCTTGATGCAGGACTGATCTACAGAGGATATCATTCCGATGCTGCACGAACTCATTTTGTAGGGAATGTAAATGCTGAGGTAAAAAAACTGGTGGAAGAAACAAAAAACAGTTTCTTTGAAGGAATAAAAATGGCAAAAGCAGGAAATCATCTTTATGATATTTCCAATGCCATAGATGCCTATATTTCTAAATTTGGTTATGGAATTGTAAGAGATCTGGTGGGACACGGAATCGGAACTAATCTTCATGAAGATCCTCAGATTCCCAATTTCAGACAATCCAGAAGAGGATTAAAACTTCAGCCGGGAATGACCTTAGCCATAGAGCCAATGATCAATATGGGAAGAGCAGATGTGGAATGGCTTTCTGATGACTGGACAGTAGTAGCAGAGGACGGTCTTCCTTCTGCACACTATGAAAATACCATTCTGATTACCGATGGAGAGCCGGAAATACTTACTATTTTATAAAGGCTCAGATTTAAAGAAAAAAAGCTTGCTTTTTTTATAACTTTCGGTAGAATGAAAGGAGCGAGATTATGATAACGGGATATTTGGCATCCTCAAAGGCCGGTCATGATAAAGGAAAGATTTTTATCATAACGGAGGAAGAAAATGAATATGTATGGTTGGCAGATGGTAAAACAAAAACACAAAGTCATCCCAAAAAAAAGAAAAAAAAACATATTCAAATTATTAAGGTATATCAAGATGAGGAGATAAGAAAACGTCTTTTACAAAAGGAAACCATAAAAGACGAAGAGATTCGTAAGGTAATCAAAACATATAAGAAGGAAAGCATAATACAGGAGGAATATTAATGTCTAAGGCCGATGTAATTGAGATCGAAGGAACAGTAGTTGAAAAGTTACCCAATACGATGTTTCAGGTAGAGTTGGAAAATGGCCACAGAGTACTGGCTCATATCAGCGGTAAGCTTCGTCAGAATTTTATCCGTATCTTACCGGGAGATAAAGTAACTTTAGAACTTTCTCCCTATGATTTAAGCAAAGGAAGAATTATCTGGAGAGATAAATAAGAATTCATTAAAAATACCGTTTGTCCCCGTTGACAGCCGGTATTTTTTTTGCTATAATGTAAAACGGTCTTTTTATGAAAGGAGGGTTTAACATGAAGGTTAGATCATCAGTAAAACCAATTTGTGAAAAGTGTAAAGTAATTAAAAGAAAGGGTGCAATCAGAATTATCTGTGAAAACCCTAAACACAAACAAAGACAGGGATAATTCATTCATTTTTAACGACCATAGTGAATGGACTGTCGCATTATTTAGAATGGTGTAATTAGATGCAGTACATAAAAGTGCTGCAGTAAAGATAATGGAACGTATCGATGCAGTGTCTTGCAGGTGCAAAGAATGCATATCAACCCACAGATACGGGAAATTACTTTTTGATACCGAGAATAATGTTAAACACAAAGAGGTGTAAACATTTCCCAAAGGGAAATAACATCCGAGTATCGGAAAAGTCGGCTTTTTAGCCGGCCGGGTATAAGCTACCCCAATCAATTAGTAACATCATGAAACAATGAAAGAAAACGGAGGAAACGTAAATGGCTCGTATCGCAGGTGTTGATTTACCTAGAGAAAAACGTGTAGAAATCGGTTTGACTTATATCTACGGAATTGGCAGAGTAAGTTCTAACAAGATTTTAGCCCAGGCTGGTGTTAATCCTGACACTCGTGTTAGAGAATTAACAGACGATGAAGTAAAGAAAATCGCAGAGGTTATTGATGCAACAATGACCGTAGAAGGTGATTTAAGAAGAGAAATCGCTCTGAACATCAAGAGATTACAGGAAATCGGATGTTACAGAGGAATCCGTCACAGAAAAGGACTTCCTGTTCGTGGTCAGAAGACTAAGACAAATGCAAGAACAAGAAAAGGTCCTAAGAGAACAGTAGCTAATAAGAAGAAATAGTTGGTAAGCAATAAGCAAAAAAGAAAGTAGGTTAGTTTAAAATGGCTAAAAAAGTTGCAAAAAAAGTAACAAAAAAGCGTGTAAAGAAAAACGTTGAACGCGGACAGGCACATATTCAGTCTTCTTTTAACAATACAATTGTTACCTTAACAGATGCTGAAGGAAATGC
>JAFXGR010000186.1 GCA_017520155.1 Lachnospiraceae bacterium | reverse complement strand
TCTGAACCGTCTCCCAGACAAAGCTGCCATTTTCCATAGGTCTGTTCTAAAACAGACTCTATCATCTCACATAAAAAATCCTTGGGTGTATTATAGAGAGGTACCAGGATACTGATAGTTACCATCTTTTCAAACAAAGCATTTTCCTGAAGCTTTCTTTCCTTTTCATCAGGAAAACTTTGGGTTCCAAACTGTTTTTTGGCTTTAGCTTCTCTTTTTTTATAATCTATTTTTGCTGCAATTCCTCTAAGTCCACCACAGTTTTTTACTCTTGTGGTTTGTCTTAATACCAGATGCATTACTTTACGAAGTCCTGTGGTATGCTTCCATAAAGGATTATTTTTAATTCTTCCCAATTTAAATTCCAATAAATCCTTTTCTTCCTCTAATGCAGCAATTCTGGCCGCCAGTTTTGCATTTTTCTTATGCTCCTTTTCGTAGGCTTCTTTATAATCTACTGATTCCGGAACTTGTATCATGAATTTTTCCTTTCCTTCTTCTGTTGCTAAAAAGTATTTCGTTCTATCCATCTTTCTGTTTTTCTCAGAATATATTGCCCGCTGATTTTGTCTTTAACCATAATGGAAATCTTATATCGTCCAGGCTGCAGATCTCTTAAATCAAGAAAACAGCAAAATCCTGCCAAGGCTACATTTTTTTGATCCGGTAAATTCTTATCAATGTCCGGTCGATAGCACACAGGAAGCATAAACTGATAATATAGTTTTGACTCTTCATGGCATAAAATCATAAATTTATCAAAGCAGGCATTATCGGAGCCGATTACTACAACACTTCCCTGTAAATATGCCCCTTCCTTAAATCCCAACTTTTTTTGCAGTTCTTCCACTTTCTTTGGGTTTAAAAACCACTCCTCTAAGTTTCCCCCATATTCAATTAAAGGGGCCACACAGGAATCTTCTCTCAGTTTTTTGGGTAATTGCCTAATCCGCTGTGGCTTTTTTACCACAAACTGCTCCTCATCATATTCATAAGCCAGGGAATAAGATGTATCTAAAATATCTTTCGTAAAATTTGGGTGATAGTAAGGATCTTCACTCCACAATTTAGGATGTTTTTGGTAAAGTCTGATCTTTTCCCCCCGAAAACGAAGCTGCTTTTCCTCACTGTCATCACTTCCCCGACTTAAGGATTCATGATGCCACAATATAGTAGTATTATCTACCACGTTATAGTATCCGGCTTCATGGATTCGATAACATAAATCCACATCATTAAAGGCTACCTTCATCTTCTCATCAAATCCCTTAACCTCAAGGAACACTTCCTTTTTCACCATGAGACAGGCTGCCGTTACTGCGGAAACATTTCTTATGTCACAATTTCTTCTATCATAAAAAACCGCAGAATCTTCCTTAAACTGCAGTTTATGGGCAGGCCCCATATGAATATTATAAATTCCGCAATGCTGTATTATTTTACTGTCAGGATAATACAGCTTTGTCCCTACTGCTCCCGTTTCTTTTACTGCTGCCAGATATACCAAATTTTCCAGCCAGTTGCCATCCCTTACTTCACAATCATCATTCAAAAATAAAAGAAAGGGATATTTTGCCTTTGCTGCTCCCATATTACACATTTGAGAGAAATTAAATTCCATAGGCTGATAAAGATAGGCAAAAGCATATTTTTCCTGCATTTTCAGAATTTTTTCTTTATTCTCTTCCCTACTTCCATTATCCACCAAAATAATTTCATAAGAAATATTTTTTGTCAGCTCCTTTATGGAATTAAGACAGCGCTCTAACACAAAAGGATTATCCTTTGAGGGGATAATAATGGATACCCCCTCATGATTTTCCCTTTTTCTTAACCCATAAATCCTTACCTTCATATCTTTGTAGCTCTCTTCAAAGCCCCAGTAGGTAATAGCAGAAGAGGTATATAGGATTTTTTTACTGTGAATAATATTTTCCTTTTTTAAAGAATAACATAAGCCTAATATTTCCTCATAAAAAAATTCTCTTCCTACTTTATGGATTTCTATAATCTCATTGTTTGGCGTTATATACTTTTCCAGTCCGGCAGGTACTTTATCTTTTCTGATCGCCACTAAGGAACCAAAATAAAAGAAGGAAAACAGGGTATCAGGAGAATAATCCGGCTTATACCAGGGATTCATGCGATGAGTTTTTGTGCTGTTAACTTCATCTTCATCTCCATAAACTACCGCAGCCAAGGGATTTTCTTTGAAAATTTTTTCTAAATCTTTCTTTGCACCGGGGGCTATATTTTCTTTATCTTCCACAAAAATAAAATAATCTGTATTCTCTTCCTGATTACTTCTTCCTGCGAGGGAAAACTCTTCTTTCCTTTCCCTGTCTTTAACCCAGGCGTCATAAGTTTTTGTCTTTTCATCCAGCTTACATAAATAACTTGCTTCCAGTTTTTTTTCTATTTTATTTCTTATGAAAAGTTTTAAATTTTTAATCACAAACGTATCTTCCTTCTTAATGCCTTCTCAATTTCCTCACACATTTCCGGATCTGCTTTCCGAATTTTTGCCTTAAGGGACAGGCTGTTAATCGCTTTCATTTTCTTCTCATCAAAATTCACCTGAAGTTGAGGATCAGAGGTGGAAAATATCAAAGTTTCTCCTGCCATACTTCCATTACTGCTTACCCTCTTTTTGTTTAAAAGGGGAAGGGGTTCTCCATTTAAAGTAAACTCCATTATTTTCACAATACAGCTTTCCATAGCAGGATCAATTCTAATCTGTTTTACCTCTTTATCCAAGGATAGCTGAATCAAAATTTCTCCTTCTGCCACATAGGCCTCAGGAAGGAAGATGGATTCTTCTTCACAAAATCCCTTTCCCTTATCTAAATAGATCTGCACCCTGTCTTTTCCTTGATTTTCCTCCATAGCTTCCAGCCAGGAACTGGGAGAAACAATTCTTTTTCCCAAGAGATTTCTTAACTCTGACATGGATCTTCGATTTCCCAACACCTGCTTTTGAAACTCTATTTCCTTGGCCACATATTCTTCCTGTTCTTTCGGGCTGATTTTAAGAAAATTAAGACCGTCTTTTATATCAAATATCTTTCTTTTATCATTTTCCATAAAATAACAATATAAACTACGAAAGGCAATTTCTTTTGCGGGAATCTGCTCTTTTTTGGTCCACTCATAATCCATAACCGTCCAATGATTATCTTTTACCATAATATTGGCAAAAATCATATCGTAATCTGCTACTGTCTCTTCCTCATTGTAGGAAATTCTTTCCACATATTCCTTAACTAAATTCCAAAATCCTTCTTTATCCTGCTTCTTTTGTTTTTCATCCAAAAGAAAGGCTAAAGTATCTCCCTGCAAATATTCTAATTCTACATAAGGAAGTTCCCCTTCAACCAATGAACATTCATTGATGGAAAGCTTACTTCCTTCATATCTCTTTTTCAGCTTTATATAGGAATCATATATTCCTCTTATATGCTCTGCTCCTTGAAAACTAAGGGCGGTCTTTCTCACCTTCTTTTTTCCTTCTTCAGTGAAAATTTCCGTTTTTATTGCTGTTTCCGGTCTTCTATCATTAGAATATCTGCAGTAATCAAGAGAAGGTTTTTCTCCGATTACTACCATAAATGAGTTGGAATAGAAGGGAAACATTTTCTCTGTTATTAATGTATCAAACACATTTTTTTCATTAAATAAGAGGAAACGGTCTCTGTCATAATTTCTCAGATTGTCTGACAGTTCTCCCACCTGGGGTAATCGCTCATTAGAATATAAGGTTGTCATAAACTTATAATCGGGATAAGGATAATAAAAACTATATTCCGTATCATTACAGCTTGTGATTATTTTTTCTAAGCCCTGTTTGGAAAAGGTTCTTACTCCACCTCCGTCAGGATAATCCTCTATTCCGGAAAAAAATGTTCCCAAATGATCTTCTCTGCAGCCTGCCCAATATTTTAGCCCAAATTTATTTTCAATGGCAATTACCAACCTGCCGCCGTCTTTTACATGCTTCTTAATTATCTTATAAAAATCTTCAAAGGGAGTTTCTCCTCCAATGTAGCTTTGCCCATATTCAAAAACACCGATAAGGCAAACATAGTCATAATCATAGTCCAGATAGGGTTCAATATCCTTAAAATTTCCCACCTTAATGGTTACATTATCACAGTCTGTATGACGATGAGCATTAATTAGACTTCTTTGTTTAGACAAATCTATACAGGTAACCTGTCCTGCTTTTCTTGCCAGACTTCCTGTGATGGCACCACAGCCGCTTCCCACTTCCAGTACTTTCATGGATTTATCCATAGGAAGCCAGTCCACAATATTTTCTCTCAGTTCAGACAGATGATATAAAATAGGCCAAGATTTTCTTTCTTCAATAATTTTTTGGTATTGTGATGGAGGATAGTTTTTTACAATCTCTAAAAGTTCCTGTTCTACCGCTCCGTCACAGTAATAATCTTCTCCCGGATAATAGGTATAATCTAGTTTAATTTTTCCGATCTGCTGGATCATTTCACTTTCTCCCATGAATAACACTTTTACTTAATTTTTATTTTGGAATTGCAATCATAATATCCCACGGTGTTTTTTTCTGATACTACCGTTAGATTTAAAACATCATACAGTCTGTGATATACCTGAAACTGGTCTTCCTCATAGCCTGTAACTCCTAAAGAAATTAAGTATTCCCCTCCCTGCAGATCAGCCTTTTGAGAAAATACTATTTCTTTCACTTCTCCCTCTTGTACGGAAGATAAAAAGGCTTTCTCTACCATAGTATTAGTACCGGTAATTTCCGTTCCCTGCTTATCCTTTATAGTAAAGGCAAAAATAGGTGCCTGAATAGCCTTGTGAAACTTTACCTTCATGAACAGAGAAAACTCTTCTCCCTTTATTATGGCATTTGTTTTTGTCTCATTTTTATCCGCAAGATAAAATTCTATAATTTCCCCTGATTTAGTGCCATATTCCAAAGCTTTATCATTAATACCGGGAGATTTTCTTTCTTCTTTCGCCTCTTCTTCCTCTTCATTACCATCCACATACTGACCTACCAATACCTGCTTGTAGGTATCAATCATTTCCTTAGGATTTCCTTCTCCCAATAAAATTCCTTTATTTAACAAAATAACT
>JAFXGR010000185.1 GCA_017520155.1 Lachnospiraceae bacterium | reverse complement strand
GCTCGACTATATGAGCATTATCGCCAGGAAAGGGAAAAGGAAAACGCAAAGTTTGCCGCTGAAAAAAAGGATATTTCTTGGGGCAACCAGATTCGCTCCTATGTGTTCCAGCCATATACCATGGTCAAGGATCATCGTACAAAGCATGAGTCAGGAAATATTCAGGCAGTAATGGATGGAGCACTTGACCCTTTCATTGAAGCCTATCTTACTGCTCGTTGGAAGGGGCAGCCCCTCTCTTCCGATGACGAGGATGATGTGTAATGTGGAAAAGGCTTGTTGTTTTTATTCTTATCACAAGCCTTTTTTCTACTTCTCTTTTTTGTGGAGCCACTGCAATAGAGGCAGATTGGGTATTGGCTGCCCGTAGCTTTACCCTAAAGGATTCTTCCAACAATGAGTCTGAAGGTCTAAAAAATATTACTTCCATTGTTCCCACATTAATACTGGAAAATCTAGCAGACTCTGGTGTACGGATTCTTTCTCCTGAAGAGATTTTGCAGAGAAAACTTGTGGTTTTATACAATGAAAAAACTACTTTGGGAAATACCTTGACCACTGAAATCAAAGAAAGGGATAAACAATTATTTGTATCTTCATCAGAAAAGAGTTTTGAAAAAAATCTGAAGACCATGGAAGAAAAGATTTTGGAAACTCGCACAAAGCTAGAAGAAAAGGAAGGGGAAATTGCAGGGATAAAGTCTCTTTTAGAAAACAGGAGTTTTGAGGATGTAGAAGAACAAAGGGAAAGAATTGTCCTATGGAATAATTCTTCTGACAGTCTTTTTTCATCCGATACGGTAAAAAAAGAAGACATAAATGGGCTTTTAACAGGAACTATTACCGCTTCTGGAAATTATTTGGCGGTAACCGCAAGCCTTACCCTGTATCCAGGTGAAATTCATGCCGTAGTTGTCCGTTCTTTAGCCTCCTTGGCAGATTTACCAAGTATGGCGCAAGAAATTGCCAATCAATTAAAACCTGTGTTGCAAAATAAAAAAATGGTACAGGTTGCCTTTGACATAAGACCTGTTGAGGCAAAAGCAAACGCCAAGGTTTATGTAGACGGAGAAGTTTTTTCTCTTAGTCGTTTGGTTGACGAAGATATTTTGTTGGCCAGTGGCAGCCATTCCATAGAAGTCCAGTCCACAGGATTTAAGTCAAGAACCTTCACTGCTGACTTTTCTGATAGCGAAAAATTCCTGGCTACAGTAAATCTAGAGCCTGTTGAATATACTTCGGTTGTTGTTTCCTCTGAAAAACTTAGTGATAACCAGGTGTATATCAATGGAATTCCAGAAGGAACCTTGGGGCAGCAGATGGAACTTTCTACAGGTTTAGCCTTTGGAACAATTTTTCCCACACCTCTTCCCAAAACCCCCGGGGAAATTGAGGGGGATGCTGCTGATGGGGAAAATGTTTCTGATGAGGACGGGGAGGATTCACAAAATCCGTACTATTTTGTACTGGATATTCCTCAGGAAGAAAATTTACTGAATATAAATCTTAGATTAAAAAGAGATACGGCAGAAATTTCTACTCGCATTGAAAAAAGACGCAGGGCTATGTATAATTCCTATAGTGCCTTGCTCATTTCCTTGATTCCAAGTTTTGTTACCTACGGATTATATGTAAATGCCAATAATTCTTGGGCTCTTGGCCATAGTTCTAAGGATAGGGTTGATTTGTGGAAGACTATTTCTACTGGTTCCATGGTTCTTTCTGCTGGCTTGGGGGTAAACATGATAATCCAATTGGGCTTATTTATTGGGGCGGCAGATAGTGTCTTGCCAGAGAAAGGAAAAATAAAGTAGGTGTTACAAAACTAGTTGTAGTCTTTTTTATATATGAATATCGCAGGAGTTGGTATGGCAAGGATGAAATTTGCAGATAGATTGAAGAATTTTTTTGGAATCCATAAAAATCGGGATGATGCTTTTTTTGAAGAGCTTTCGGACTTGTTGATTGAGGGAGATTTGGGGGCTAAAACTGTCTTTGAGCTGGTGGATGAGCTGGAAAGAACCTGTAGTTCTCAGAAAATTGACGATGAAAAAGGAATTCTACTTCAGCTTAAAGCCCGTCTTATGGATTTTGTTTCCGCCGTAAATCTGGAACCAGAGCCAGACAAGGTAAACATTTACATGGTTCTTGGAGTAAATGGGGTAGGTAAAACTACTACTATTGG
>JAFXGR010000184.1 GCA_017520155.1 Lachnospiraceae bacterium | reverse complement strand
TCCATAGTACTCTATTTTTTGATATTCCAATTGTCTTTTATGTGGAACTATTTCCGTTAATCTTACATCTTCTAAATAGCCCTCGTATTTCTCTACCATTTTCATATTTTGCATCTTCTATCTTTTCTACTTTTTTCTTCCCTTTCCAATATAGGGTTAAATATATGATGATACCAACGTTCAAAAAAAGTATCTGGTTTCTTAAACTGTATAAAAAAACTATTAAACCCCATTTTGGGCATCCATTCAATAAAATTCAACACATTTTCTAGAGAGTTCGCCCCTTCAATACAGATTCCTCTATGGTAGTAGTGAGCTTCCAACCGTGTTTCCATTTTTTCAATCTCTTGATAGGAGCTAATAGTTGGAATCACATCCCCTTGCTTACCAGGATAGAGAAACTCAATGCCAATATCTCTTAAATAAGCATAGACTCCAAGAAGTACACTTCTTTCATTACTTCCTGATATAATACCTTGCTTTTTTTGTACCCTGTATGAAAAATAATCATTTTTTCTATCACTTTTCCTCTATTTTCAGGGTAAAAATATAATTTTTTTTATTTTGTATTTTCTTAGTTGCTTCCCCTACATAATAGACTAATTCCTCTTTTGCGTAATCAAGAATCGGACTGTGATTTTGGGTTTCAATATAAACTTTAATAACCTCATCTCATTTTTCTCTATACAGTTTTTTCTAGGTACTGTCTTCTATAAATATAGTTCATGAAAAGTTATGAAGTAACTTTTCATAACAAGGAACATTTACATGCCGTCTATCTGCTTATAGAGTTGGCGAAGCAGTTCCTATAATATCTATTATCTGATTCCCTTCTATGGTATACTTTCCTCCTGCCATC
This sequence comes from Lachnospiraceae bacterium, assembly GCA_017520155.1. GTDB lineage: Bacteria > Bacillota > Clostridia > Lachnospirales > Lachnospiraceae > SFDP01. The sequence goes on along the minus strand of JAFXGR010000184.1, from coordinate 2,630 downwards.
TTTCTTCGGATAAAAGGCACATCTTTCCTTTTATAAAAAACATTTTCCTTAATCAAAGCATCCGGATTTCCTGCCGGACTGATCGTCCCTCCTAAATCATTTACACTGAGATTATAACGAAAGGTATTTTCCACTGCCTGCTCCAGACAAAACATAACACATCCACCTTCATTTAATCTACTGTAATTGTATTCGTATAAGGTTCCTTCTCCGGAATCTGCATCAAAAGCCATTCCATCTTGATTTAATCTTGTATTTAAAACTTCATTATATCGAAATACCGCATTTTTACATTTCCAAGGCCAAATTCCTGCTGCAACCATTCCATGATAATTATCTTCTTCAGTATAAATTTCTGCATTAATTTCTCCCGCAACCGAATCGATTATATTATGCTCTATAATAGGATTCAGGCAATACATAGGAGTTATCCCATCTCCTCCTGCTTCCTTCACATAATTATTCCTTAATACAATGTTTTCCTGTCCAAATACTTTAAAAAGATGATCTGAAAGATAAGACTCTGTAAATTTATCATGCTGATAAGTATATCCTACTGCAATTCCCCAACGACTTACTTTATATACAAAACAGTTTTCTATTGTTACTCCGGAAAATCTTGCCACTCCTGTTTCCTCTTCCTTGTCAGGTTTTAAGGCAGTAATATAGATTCCACCATTATTCATGTGTTTATCATAAATGTTTCCTTCTACATGATGAACCATTAGTTTTCGAAGAATAATATGATGCAGGGTTCCTCCATTTTTTGCAATTACCGCAACCCCTGTTCTACACATTTTATTCTTACTATTGTAGAAATCTTTTTCATTTCCCTGATTTGTGATTTCTATTTCACATAGCTCCAGATACTCTACATCCTCCAATAAAACTGCCGAGGATACACTGCCTTGATAACGATGTTTTGGATTATCCAGCTTTATCCCAAAATCCTGATTCCAAACTCCCTCTCCATTCGCTGCAATACAAGGAATATTTCCTTCTCCGTATTTTCCAATGCTGATAATATGTTCTTCCGTTCCTTTTGCCTTCACATGAAGAAATTGATTTTCAAAAACAGAGCCACATTCCAATAATACTTTATCCCCAGGACATAAGTTTAACCGGTTAATCTGTTCCAAATTTACATATGGTGTTTCCGGTGTAAGTCCATCATTTTCTTCTCTCCCTTTAAATGAGCTTACATAATACGTTTTGTACATATCTTTCATACTCCTCTTCTCTAAGTCTTTTTTCAATTACCGGTTTTATCTCTTTATAATCTAATTCATCCCCATTACATCGACGAAACATTAACTTATTTTTTTTATAAAATTCTTTTATCATATTTTCTGTAATAAATACATATTGATAATTTTGAGCCTTATTTTCTACAAAGTCTAATAAAAACAAAGTTCGCTCATACTGAATATACATAGGAAGAGAGTAGTTCACCAGTCCATATATCACTTCTTTTTTCTCAACTTTTTCTCTATTCTCTTTATTTTTTTCTTCCATACGCGTCAGCAGTGCTGCTATGCTCTCATTCTGTATAAATCCTAGTTTTGTTGCCGCGATAAGCTCTGCTCTTAGACGTTTTTCCTTTGGCAAAAGTTTTCCATCATATGTTTCTATTATCATCCTTTTTTACCACGTTCTTTCTTATTATTATAAAAACATAGACAGGATGGAATTAAGATTCCATGCCTGTCTATTCATTACTGTATTCTTTATTTCATTGCTTCATTTACTTCCTGAATCATTTGCTGAAGCCCCATTTCTTCATATTCAACCATTAAATCTTCATACATTTTTTCTACAGGCTCTGTTCCTGTCATGATTCTAATTAAGTCATCTGCAGGCTTAATAGAGAATTTATCCTTTGTTTCTGTAGAAATATTTGTAATTGCTGCATTGTATTCAGGAATAATACAGTTTTCTTTTACCCAATTAATATAATCAACATCCCACTGTCTATATATGTCACGCTTTTCATTTCCTGTTAGCTGAAGTCTGCTTTCATCGTTGTTATACTGTACCAAATCTCCTAATCCACTTGCAGGGTATTTTTCAAAAATACTGACATCACTTAGAGGTACATTTATACCATCAACTACTTCATAATCTTCCCCTTCAAACCCATGAGTAACTAAGGTATCATTTGCCAAAATCCACTCCATTAAATCTAAAACTCTCTCAATCTGGTTTGGATCCTTTGTTCCAATATATGTCTCAGACCAATATGTTTTAAATACAGGTGATGTAATCATACTTCCATCTTTCATAGGGAAGGGTTTTGCAATTCTGATACAATCTTCAAATTTCTTATCAGGATTTGCCTTTTCCCACTGTTCCTGTAATGCATCAGTTGCTTTATTAATATAAAGACCGGCAACCTTACCCTGGAAGAACTTATCTTCCGATAACTGATTTTTTGCTAATGCTATATCAGGTTCAACAGTTCCTTCCTGATACATATCTCTTGCTAACTGGAAAACACTTAATAAATCTCCACTGAAATATGCAGGTACATACTGCCCATCTTTTTCGATCCATTTGAAATCACTACCAGATCCATCTCCCATACCCAAGGGAACACCATAAGGCATGAAGAAACTATCAAATAACTGAGG
>JAFXGR010000183.1 GCA_017520155.1 Lachnospiraceae bacterium | reverse complement strand
GATTCCCGTAGATATACTGCTTTTTCCCGTTCCATCCAGATTTAGTTTTAGATTAATCTCTGTTTCTTTTGTCTTACGTACTACATAACCTTCTCTGCTCATCCTTTTACTCCTAAGATTTACTTCTTTAAGGAAACATAAACCTTCCTTATTGTATTTATCATTCTTTGACTTTTTTGGTCAATCTTTATTCCTCAAAACGTACCTTGATGGAATTGGCATGGGCATCCAATCCTTCCATTTTTGCAAATAATTCAATATCCTTATGTACCTTTTCCAATGCTTCTTTACTGTAAGAAATGATGCTTGTTTTTTTTCTAAAATCATCTACATTTAAGGGCGAGAAAAACCGTGCTGTACCGTTAGTAGGCAGTACATGATTGGGTCCGGCAAAATAATCACCTAAAGGTTCTGAAGAATATTCGCCCAAAAAGATTGCCCCGGCATTTTTAATTTTTGTCATTACCGCAAAGGGATCTTTGGTCAAAATCTCCAAGTGTTCAGAAGCAATACTGTTTGCTGCTTCAATAGCCTCCTCCATAGAATCTGCCACTAAAATATAACCGTAATTATCTAAAGATTTTCTCATTATCTCCCTGCGAGAAAGCTGCTGTACAAAGGTATCCACCTCACAGGACACCTTTTTTGCCAATTCTTCACTGGTGGTAATTAAAATGGCACTGGCCAGTTCATCGTGCTCTGCCTGAGAAAGCAAATCAGCTGCCACATATCGGGGATTGGCACTTTCATCTGCCAATACTAAAATTTCACTGGGACCGGCAATGGAATCAATGCTTACATAACCAAAGCAGGCTTTTTTTGCCAAGGCAACAAAGATATTTCCCGGACCGGTAATTTTATCTACCTTGGGAATCGTTTCTGTTCCAAAGGCCAAAGCGGCAATAGCCTGGGCACCTCCCACTTTATAGATTTCATGTACTCCCGCAATATCTGCAGCCACTAAGGTGGCAGGATTAACCTTACCCTCTTTTCCTGCCGGAGTGGTCATTATAATTTTACTTACTCCTGCTACCTTTGCGGGAATTACGTTCATCAAAACACTGGAGGGATAGGCAGCCTTCCCTCCGGGAACATAAACACCGGCTTTTTCAATGGGAAGAATCTTCATTCCTAAAATGGTTCCATCCTCATTGGCATCAAACCAGCTGTTGGTAAGCTGCTTTTGATGAAACTGGGTGACATTTTTTGCACTTTCCTTCATTACCCGAAGTAGATCAGGATCTACCAGCTCATAAGCTTCTTTAATTTCTTCTTCCGTAACTTTAAGATTCTGTGCATTACAATCCCAACCGTCAAACTTTTTTGTATAGGATAAAACAGAATCATCCCTATTCTCTCTTACTTCCCCAATAATCTCATTAACCACAGCTTCATAACTGCTGTACTGATTCGGGCTTCGTTTTAATAATTCTTCCAATAAATTCTGTTTTGTATCTTCCGTCAGCTTTAAGATTTTCATAGTTTATTTTTCCTTTTCCAGTTCCAGCTTTAATTTAGTAATTAATGGTTTAATCCGATCTGCATACATCTGCATACTCACCTGATTAACAATCATTCGTGCTGAAATGGGACAAATCTCCTCCAACACTTCCAAACCATTTTCCTTTAAGGTGGAGCCTGTTTCTACAATATCCACAATAACATCGGACAACTCTACAATGGGTCCTAATTCCACGGAACCATTTAATTTAATAATATCTACTGTCTGATGCTTTTTGTTGTAAAAATAATCCTTGGCAATATTTGGGTATTTACTGCACACACGAATCATTTCATGATGCTTTAACAATTCTTCACTTTTTTGGGGACCGCAGACACACATGCGACATTTTCCAAAGCCTAAATCCAATACTTCATAAACCGGCTTTCCCTCTTCCAGTAAAGTATCTTTTCCGACAACACCAATATCTGCGGCACCATATTCCACATAGGTGGGAACATCAGGACCCTTGGCCAAAAAGAATTTTAATTTCAGTTCTTCATTTACAAATACCAGCTTTCTGGAGGATTTATCTTTAATTTCCTCACAGGTAATGCCTATTTTTTCCAGTAATTCCAGTGTTTTATTGGCTAATCTTCCCTTACCAAGGGCAAAGGTGAGATAACGTTCTTCTCCCATTTTACATCTCCTCTTTCTTATCCGTTACAAATTGGATATCCTCTGCTTCCAGATTTTCCATAAACTTTTTATAGCCTTCTTTTCCTTTTGCTTCTTCCCATAATAAAAGGGGAACACTGATACCTTTACTGCGGTATTCTTTCGCCAGCTTCAGTGCTTCTTTAAAATAAGGCTTATCATACACAATCACCTTTGGACTGTTTTTTTGCGTAACGGCAATTTTTTGACGACGTAAAGCCTGAAGAAGATCATCTACCATAATCACAAAGCCAATGGCCGGAGCATTTTTCCCAAAATAAGGCAGCAGCTTATCATATCGTCCTCCCTTTACAATGACATCTCCTACACCAAAGGTATAAACCTTAAAGATAATTCCGGTGTAATAATGGTAGCTGCTTAACATACTAAGATCGAAGGAAACGTATTGTTCTACCTCATAGGCACATAAAATCTCGTAAAGCTGTCTGAAACGTTTCAGTGCCTTTTTACAAAGTGGATGGTTAGAAAGCTTGGCTGCTTCTTGTAAGATATCAATAGGACCAAATAAATCTTCAATTTTCATAATGATATCAATATTTTCTTTAGCAATTTGCTGTGAAGACAGATATTCCTTAGCAGCTAAAAAGTTCTTATTAAAAATATAGTCTCTTACTTTAATTTCCTGTTCTTTGGTTAAGCTAAGACTTTCACAAATTCCCCGGAAAAAATCAATCTCTCCGATACTCACTTGAAACTCCTTTAACCCTGTTTGCTTCAGGGCATCCACCAGCATGGCAATCATTTCTCCATCAGCCTGTACGGAGCCATCTCCCATAAGCTCTACTCCCATTTGGGTAGTTTCTTTTAATTTCCCCTGGAGTAAAGAGGTATTGGAAAAGGTGTTTCCCAAATAGCACAGACGAAGAGGCATAGTTTCCTCAGCAAAATATTTAGCTGCACAGCGGGCCATGGAAGGGGTAAAGTCTGGTCTGAGACATAAAATGTTTCCGTCAGAGTCAAAAAATTTAAATAAATCCTTTGCCGGTGTAGTCCCTATTTCTTTCCCAAAAACATCAAAAAATTCAAAGGTTGGTGTCTGGATGTCCTGATATCCGTATAAACTAATCTGCTTATGCAGTATATTCTGAATCTGCAGTTTACTTGCATATTCTTTTCCGTAAATATCTCTTACACCTTCCGGAGTATGAATTAATTCTGTTTTCATTATTCTTTCCCCTTTCACTTTAGCGTGGTAGTGTGCTAATTAATTAAACTATCGACAGTATACTAAAAAGAAAAGGGAATGTCAATTAATTTTCACGTTCCTCCAGGTCTTTTTTCAGCAAGTCTAAATAGGGAATTAAAACCCCCTGTTTTTTGGGGATAAGATATTTTTTTTCTAATTCTTCCAGACGAAAGCTTTTTCGGCCTCCCTCTTTCGCCCTGTTCCAAAACACAAGAAGCTCCTGTAATGGGAGATAAAAAAATACATCAAGATGAGAATAATATAGGAGGAAAAAAGCAATTCCCCCCTGTTTTTCAAAATCCGTCATAAACTTAATCTGATGTTCGTGGATATTTTGCAGGGCAAAGGTATCTTTAGAACATTCCTTGGCGTCAAAGCATACAGGAATTCCCTGTACTGCCCCAATATAATCTACAGTACTTTTTTGTTCAAAATAAGCCAGAGTAATATGACGGCTTTCCTTATCAATACGAATAGGGGTTATGGGGGTAGGAATCTTTTGAATTAAAGCCAATCCGTATTCCTGATATTTTTCATTGGTTCGATTAATCATATCTTCTAAAACTGAACCCCTAAGACCTCGGGAATTCCATGTTGCCATACTTAATCCTCTTTCCTTAACATTGCTTAACTTAACCCATATAATTTTTTACCTTGCTAAAATACCGTGGCTCCGGTGCTCTAAATTCTTTTTGTGAAAGATCTGCCATTTCTTCTGTGAGAGGGAATACTAATCTATAGGCATGAAGCAGCTGTCCCTTAGGAAGCCTAAGTTTTTCTCCTTTTGTGCCCGGTGTTCCTCCCTGATATTTTACATCCCCCAGTAAAGGATAACCAATGGAGGACAGGTGTGCACGAATCTGATGAGTTTTTCCCGTAATCAGTTCTACTTGTGCATAGGTGATACCATGGCCCCAAGATAAGGGACTTACGCAGGTTTCGATGTAGGTATTATCCTCCTGCTTGTATTCAGAAATAAACACCTTATTTAGTTTTTCATCCTTTTTTAAATATCCCTTTAGTCTTATTTCTTCTTTCAACTCTCCCGTAAGAAAGCAGCAATAATATTTTTCTATTTTACGTTCCTTTATCCATTGATTTACCAGCTTTGTTCCATAGAGACTTTTTCCGCAAATGACTAAGCCGCTGGTATTACGGTCCAGGCGGTTACAAATAGAGGGACGATAAGTCTCCAGCTGTTTAGGCGTAATTTTTTTCTCCTGTAAAAGATAGCCGATAAACCACTCATTTAAGGAAAGATCTCCTGTTTCTCCTTTTTGGGACAAAATTCCCCTTGGTTTATTTACCAATAACAGATGCTCATTTTCATAGATCAAGGTAATTCCTGTTAAGGAAGAATAGGCCTTTTCATATTCCTTTGTTTTTTCCTGGAAAGAGGTGGTTTCTTTTGTTTCCGGGAAACTGTCAGCAGAGGAACCCTTAAATTTTTCCAGGGTTTCTTCTGAAAAAAAGATCTGAATAGTATCTCCCACCTTAAGAATTTCTTTTCCCTGAGCCTTTTGTTTATTTAAGGTAATATTTTTTTTTCGCATCATTTTATAAAGGAAGCCGGTGGAGGCCACCTTTAAATATTTTTTAAGAAGCTTTTCCATTCTTTGTCCGGCTTCATTTGTTCCCACAATAATTTCTTTCATTTTCTTTTCCTGTTTTACGTTTATTACAAGGATACGGCATAAAGAGTATTTACCACATTTTGGTCCTTATTTACTTCAGTCTCCAACTCCGTAAGCTGTTGAATACGTTGTAAATATTTTTCTTTATCCTTAAAAAGTTTAACGGAATAACCGGTAATGCCGTCTCGTTTTAATACTGTTTTAATATGTTCCTCAAAGGCTGCTTCTTCCGTCTTCTCCTGCTGTGTATAGGCCACAATGGTTTTGGCATTAATGAAAAGATGGGAAACGGAAAAGTTTTTATCGTAGGTGGTAAAATAAAGATGAAAGCTTCCGGCTTTTCCCACTGCTGCTTCAATTTCTTTTCTCAAAGCCTGCTCACATTCCTTAATCTTCCAATACATAATCAAGGAGACCATGCTTTTACTGGCAGGAAGACAGCCCAGCACTGCTACAATGGTAAGATAATTAGATTTTGTTTTCGTGGAAAGATACCCCATAATAAAGATCAGCCCGGAAATCCCAAATAAGGCAAGGGTTTTCAACAATTCCCATTTCTTTTTTTCCTTTAAGTATTCAAACTCTCCTTTATGATATTTCCTTTTCATTCTCTTTTTCTTGTTCCTTTCCTGCAAAATATTGTGCAATTTCCAAAATCCAATCATGGGGAAGTAATTTGCATGCTCCATGAAAGGCCTTCATGGGCAGTGAGCAAACAGAAACTGTTTTTCTTTTTTTCGAAGCAATAAGAGCATCGTGAACCACTCTTTCGGCAGTGACGGTGAATTTTTTCTTTAGTAAAAGAGTATGTCCTCCTTTTTCAGCCCGTTCAAAAAAGGGAGTATCTACGGGTCCGGGACAAACTGCAGTAATAAAGATTTCCTTGGAACGAACCTCCTCCTGTAAGGCTCTGGAGAAGGATAGCACATAAGATTTTGTGGCTGCATAAACCGCAAAGCCTGCCTGAGGAGAAAAGGCAGCACTGCTGGCTACCTGAAGAATTCTTCCGTTTCGAATCATATAGGGTAGACAAAGATAAGTTATTTTTGTCAATGCCTTACAGTTTAACTCAATCATCTCCAGCTGTTCTTCTATTGCCAAGTCTTGAAAATTTCCCATAACACCAAAGCCGGCACAATTTACCAGCATACAGATTCCCGGCTTTTCTACCGCTAAAATATCAGAAAAAAGCTCTATATCCTCTCTTTTTTCTAAATCGAAAGGAAGGATTCTTACTTTATTTTCCAGTCCGGAGGCGATATCCTCCATTTTTTTCTCACTTCTGGCAATCATCCAGATTTCATCAATTCTTTGAAAGTTTTGATCCAGCTGCTTTACAAATTCTTCCCCTATTCCGGAGGAAGCCCCTGTAACAATCACGATCTTCATCTTTATTTCCCCTTTTTCTTATGGACATTACGAATGGTTTTCTTCTTTCCCTGTACGCTTTTGCCTTCTGCCTTTTTGGTATTTTTTCCTTTTCCTCCGGGGAATGTCTCTCCCCTTTGGGGACGAATCAGACATTTTTTATCAAACCCGATTAAATCCTCTCTATGGGCATTAATTAATGCTTCTCTCACCAAGGCGTAATTTTGAGGATTACGATATTGAATTAAAGCACGCTGCATAGCTTTTTCATGGGGATTTTTACATACATAAACCGGCTTCATATCCTCCGGATTCAATTCCGTATAATACATCACTGTAGATAAGGTAGAAGGGGTTGGGTAAAAATCCTGTACCTGCTCCGGCATATAGCCAAGATCCCTTAGATATTCTGCCAGCTCAATGGCTTCCTTTAAGGTGGAGCCTGGATGGGAGGACATTAAATAAGGAACTAAAAATTGCTTAAGACCAAGCTTTTCATTTAATTCTTTATATTTTTTAATAAATTTTTGATATACTCCGTTATTGGGTTTTCCCATTTTTGATAGTACTGCATCGGAAATATGTTCAGGAGCTACCTTTAACTGGCCGCTGACATGATACTGAACCAATTCCTTAAAAAAGGTATCGTCCTCATCCTCCAACAGATAATCAAAACGAATACCGCTTCTTACAAAAACTTTTTTTACCCCCTCCACTGCCCGCAGTTTACGAAGAAGAGTAAGATAATCTTCATGATCTACCGTGAGATTTTTACAGGGCGTGGGAAATAAACATTGTTTTGTTTTACAAACTCCATGGGTTAGCTGCTTTTCACAGGAGGGATATCTAAAGTTTGCCGTAGGTCCCCCCACATCATGGATATATCCCTTAAAGTCTTTTTCTTTCGTTAACTCCTTTGCCTCATCAAGAATAGATTCATGACTTCTTGTTTGGATAATTCTTCCCTGATGAAAAGTCAGGGCACAAAAATTACAGCCGCCAAAGCAGCCACGGTTACTGGTTAAGGAAAATTTGATTTCCCGAATTGCCGGAACTCCCCCTTTTTCTTCATAAGAGGGATGATAAGTTCTGCAAAAAGGCAGGGCATAAACATCATCCATTTCCTCTTCAGACAAAGGCGGCTGGGGAGGGTTTTGTACAATCAGCACTCCGTTATGATAGGGTTCCACCAGTACTTTTCCCGTAAAAGGATCGGTATTTTCATACTGAATCCGAAAGCTTTGCGCATACTTAACCTTATTTTCCTTCATTTCCTCATAGGAAGGAAGCATAAGTTCATCATAAAGAGAATCCTTATTTTTTGTTTTATAAACTGTTCCTTTAATAAAGGTAATATCTGAGATAGCAATACCGCTGTTTAGAGCATCCGCCACTTCAATAATGCTTCTTTCTCCCATGCCATAAAGTAGTAAATCTGCCTGGGAATCCAGTAACAGAGAACGTTTAAAGGAATCGGACCAGTAATCATAATGGGCCATCCTTCGAAGGCTGGCTTCAATTCCTCCAATAATAATGGGCGTTTTTTTATACTTTTTACGAATCAAGTTTCCATAAACGGCAGTTGCCCGATCAGGTCTTTTTCCCTTTTCTCCCCCGGCAGTATAGGCGTCCTGAGGTCTTGGTTTTTTGGAAACAAAATAATGATTCACCATGGAATCCATGTTTCCTGCACTGACTAAAAAGGCAAGACGGGGAGCTCCGTAAATAGCAATGCTTTCTTCTTCTTTCCAATCCGGCTGGGAAATTATTCCTACAGAATATCCGTGGGACTGTAAAAGACGGCTGATAATGGCGTGTCCAAAGGAGGGGTGATCCACATAAGCATCTCCGATTACATAGACAAAGTCAAACTGTGTAATATTTTGCCTTTCCATATCTTCTTTACAAATTGGTAAAAATTCTTTATTACTCATATACTATCTCATCAAAATCCTTTATATAATAATCTGCTGTTTTTTGTTTCTCACTTGTCTGTTCCAGAGAAAAATCGTCTTCCACGGCACAGACTTCCATTCCTGCATTTTTGCCGGCCAAAATGCCCATAACTATATCTTCAAACACAAGACATTTTTTTGGCTCTACTTGTAATTTTTCTGCGGTAGCTAAATACACATCCGGTGCAGGTTTTCCTTTATTTACATCACAGGAGGTCATAATGCAGTCAAAATAAGAAGTTAATCCCAATGCTTCAATTGTTCCCTGAGCAAGGTGTCTGGAATTACTGGTGGCAATTCCCAGCTTAATCTTCTTTTCCTTACAGTAATCCAACAATGTTTTTACCCCCTTCTTTAAGGGCACACGGGTGGTATAAAACTCATAGGCCATTTGGTTCCAAATCTCTTTAATTTCCTCCAGGGATTCTTCCAGTTTAAAGCGCTTTTTAAAGTAGACCGCAGTTTCGGAAAAGCTCATTCCTTCAATAGCTTTTTGCAAATCATCAGGTAAAGTTAAATTTCTCTGACCTAAAAATACAATATCCACTTCTTTCCATATCCACATGGAGTCTACCAACGAGCCATCTAAATCAAAAATAACTGCTTGTTTATCTTGAAGCATTTTTTCTCTCCTAACCTGTTCTTTCTGTCAATATGTCAACTTCATTATGATTACTCTTATTTCCTTGCGGTATCTTCTTTTAATGCCTCCAGCTCTTTTTCTGTAAGCATGCGATATTCTCCCTTTTCCAGCTTGGGATCTAAGGTAAGGCTTCCCATAGAGATTCGTTTTAAATAAGTAACCTCCGTACCTACCGCTTTAAGCATCCGTTTTACCTGATGAAATTTCCCTTCGGTAATAGTTAAGTGAAGACTTGTTTTTGACAACAACTTAGTTTTTGCCGGCAAAGTAAACTTGTCCTCCCCTATATCCACTCCCTGACACAGCCGGTGTTCCATTTCCTTTGTTACTTCATCTTTTGTTTCCACGTAATAAGTTTTTTCCACCTGTTTTTTGGGTGATAACAGGGCATGCGCCAATTTCCCGTCATTGGTAATCAGAAGAAGACCTTCCGTATCCTTATCTAATCTTCCCACAGGAAATAAATCTTTTCCCTTAGCTTCTTTAAAATAATCCAATACCGTTTTATCATGATTATCCCTGGTTGCGGTTACTACACCTTGAGGCTTATGAAAAAGATAATAAACAAAGGAGCTGTATTCCACAAGCTGATCCTGAACATAGATCTCATCCTGGTCTTCAAAAATCTTAGTTTCCGGTTTTTTTATCCTTTCCCCGTTTACTTTTACCTGCCCTTTTTTTATCAGTTCCTTTACCTCACTGCGGCTTCCCACAGCCATATCACATAAAAATTTATCCAGACGAATCATAATCTTTCCTTAATTACTTCTAAAAATGTTATTTGACCATAGGATATAGTATACTACATTTTCAATTCCTTTGGGGTAAAAGATGAAAAATAAAATGAAAAAAGCTGCTGTTATTCTTTTCCTTTTTACTTCCTTTATTTTTTTAATTGCACAGTCTTCTTTATGTATACGCTATGCCTCACAGGGCCTGCTTATTTGGTTTGAAAAAATGATTCCCACCTTATTTCCCTTTATGGTATTATCCGGCTTTATGGTAAGAAGCGGACTAAGTGCCAAACTTACCTTTATCTTTTTTCCCCTTACCCTTTTGTACCGAATTACCCCGGCCATGTCCTATGGAATATTTATGGGATTTTTTTGTGGTTTTCCTATGGGGGCAAAGGTAATTTCCGATTTACTGGAAACAAGACAGATTACAAAAAAACAAGGAGAATATCTCCTTGCCTTTACCAACAATATCGGTCCTGCCTATCTTCTAGGCTATGTGTTTCTTCTTTTTAACGAAAAGTATATTGCAATAACCTGTCTTCTTTTTTACGGTATCCCATTAATTTATGGCTTGTTTTTACGACTTCATCCGTTTTACCGACAACTGGGACATAAAGAAGCAAAGTTAATAGTTAATCAAAGGAAAGAGTTCCCTCCGCTAGCTCACTGTATTTATGAGGCAATTTTAGGTTCCTTACAGCAAATTAATCTTTTAGGAGGCTGTATGATCCTCTTCAATTGTCTCCAGATATATCCCCAGACTATGATTAAGCTGTTAACCACACTGGGCGTTTTCACCCCTGCTCTTTCTTTGCTTTCTCCCGTGCTTTCCTCCCTTACGGAAATCGGTGGAGGCCTGCTGCAATTTAGTCAGTATAATGACTCTTATCACAGCCCTCTGTTTTTTTCCCTAATTTACAGCCTTCTTACCTTTGGAGGCCTTAGCTGTCTGTGTCAAACCTGGTTTATCCTGGAAAAAACAGGGCTAAGTATCAAGTCATATTTTTTCCATAAATTAAATCAAAGCATACTGATTTTTTTTGTCTTAAGTCAGGTAGCCAAGATGCTCCAGTAAAATTTTTGTTCCCAAAAAGATTAAAATACATCCTCCTGCCAGCTGTGCTTTTTTTTCAAATTTACAACCAAAAATATTCCCAATCTTTACCCCTGCTGCAGAAAAAGAAAAGGTAATTATTCCAATAAGAAAAACGGCAGTAATAATATTTACATTTCCCGCCATAGCAAGAGAAATTCCCACAGCCAAAGCATCAATACTGGTAGCCACTGACATAACAAACATATTTTTAACACTTAAATCATTATTAGAATTAAGATCACAGGCTTCCTCTTTGCTCCAGGCTTCTTTTAACATATTAATACCAATAAAGGTTAACAGACCAAAAGCTACCCAATGATCAAAGGCCTTGATTCCGTTGGCAAATAAGTTTCCCAGAAAATAGCCAATCAAAGGCATAAGTGCCTGAAATCCTCCAAACCAAGCTCCGCAAATTGCCATAGATCTTCCGTCTGCTTTTTTCATGGCCAGACCTTTACAAATAGAAACTGCAAAAGCATCCATGCTTAATCCTACGGCCAATAAAATTAATTCAACACTTCCCATAATTACTACTCCCTTTTTAAATCACTGTAGTCTGAAACTCAAATTATATCATTAAAAATCACAAAAGAAAAGAAAAATGTTCATACTTTTTTAATTTGACAGATTTCCCAAATAGGAATACCATTTTATTTGAGATAGAAAACACTAACTATAAAAATAAGGAGGAAATCCAATGATAAAACGATTAAGCAGTTCTGTGGGAAAATATAAATATCCTGCAATTCTGACTATGCTGTTTATGGTAGGTGAAGTGGTAATTGAATGCTTCATTCCCTTTCTTACTGCTGATTTAGTTAACCGTATTAAAGCCGGTACGGCCATCAGCAATGTAATACAAACAGGTAGTATTTTGATTCTTCTGGCTTTTTGTTCTCTTGCCTTTGGAGGACTGGCTGCCTTTACTGCGGCAAAGGCCTCTACCGGTTTTGCCAAAAATTTAAGAAGGGATGTGTTTCATAAAATTCAAAAATATTCCTTTGAGAATATTGACCATTTTTCATCCTCATCCCTGGTAACCAGATTAACCACCGATATCTCCAATGTACAGATGGCCTTTATGATGTTGATCCGTGTGGCTATCCGAAGCCCCTTGATGCTTATCTTTGCCATTATTATGGCCTACCGCATGGGAGGACCCTTGGCTTCTACCTTTGTTGTGGTTGTGCCTATTTTGGCAATAGGTTTGTTTATGGTTGGGAAATTTGCCATGCCGGCTTTTCGCAGTGTATTTAAAAAATATGATAAATTAAACGAATCAATTGAGGAAAATGTCCGTGCCATGCGAGTGGTAAAAGGATTCTCCAGAGAAGATTATGAAAAAGAAAAATTTGCATCAGCTGCAGACAATATCTGCAAAGATTTTACAAAGGCAGAAAGAATAGTTGCTCTTAACTCTCCTTTAATGCAGTTTTGTTTATATTTTAATATGATCTTTATTTTAATTATTGGTTCTAAGCTTACCATTACCAGTAAGGGAACAATGGTGGATGTAGGACAGATTTCTGCCATGATGACTTACGGAATGCAGATTCTGATGTCCTTAATGATGTTATCTATGATTTACGTTATGTTAACCATGTCTATAGAATCCATGAAACGTATCTCTGAGGTACTGGCAGAAGAACCTGTGTTAACTAATCCTGAGCATCCCCTAATGGAGTTAAAGGACGGATCAGTTATTTTTGAAAATGTAGCTTTAAAATATACAAAAACAGCAAAACAAAATGCTCTCTCTTCTATTAATTTAACCATTGAGTCTGGAATGACCGTGGGTGTAATCGGAGGTACCGGTTCCGGAAAATCAACCTTGGTACAGCTTATTCCCCGTCTTTATGATGTTACCGAAGGAAGAGTAAAGGTTGGAGGTATTAATGTAAAAGATTATGATTTAAAGGCTTTACGAGATCAGGTAGCCATGGTACTCCAGAAAAATCTTCTCTTTTCTGGTACCATAAAGGACAATATTCGCTGGGGAAATCAAGAGGCTACTGATGAAGAAATTATAGAAGCCTGTAAGTTAGCCCAGGCTCATGAATTTATCCTTTCTTTCCCGGAAGGTTATGATACCTGGATTGAACAGGGAGGAACTAATGTTTCCGGTGGTCAGAAACAGCGGTTATGTATTGCCAGAGCCCTGATAAAAAAACCAAAAATATTAATTTTGGATGATTCTACCAGTGCAGTAGATACCCGAACAGATGCCTTAATTCAGGAAGGGTTTAAAAACTTTATTCCCCATACAACAAAAATTATTATTGCCCAGCGTATTTCTTCGGTAAAAGATGCAGATTTAATTGTAGTTATGGATCACGGAACCATCAGTGATGCAGGTACCCATGATTCATTAATGAGAACAAGTGAAATTTATCAGGAAGTATATAAACAGCAGACAGGAGGTGACCAAAATGCATAAACAGCCTATGAAGCTTTCCGGAAAGGAGGCCGCCTCAATGTCAAAGGGACGCCCTAAATTTAGTTTTTCCGCTTTAAAACGTATTGTAGGAATGTTAAAAAGCTACTATCCAAAGCTTTTTCCTGTGGCCGTAATCTGTATTATTTTTTCTTCTGTTACTGCTACTCTTCCGGCTATTTTTCAGCAACAGGTAATTTCAGGAATTCAGGACTGGTATTTAACCGGTGACTGGGAAGGTGCCTCTCAAATAATTATTCCTAAAGTAATGATACTGGCAGGCCTTTACCTTATTTCCCTGCTGGCGGTAATTGTACAGACACAGTTAATGGCCTATATTACCCAGGGATTTTTAAACAAAACAAGAAAAACCATGTTTGACGGTATGCAAAACCTTCCCATTCGCTATTTTGATACCAACAAGCATGGAGATATCATGAGTCATTACACTAATGATATTGATACTCTTCGTATGTTAATTTCACAAGCACTGCCGACCATTATTCAAAGCTCTATTGTTATTGTTTGTGTACTGGGAATTATGATTTTTTACAGTATTCCCATGACACTTGTGGTAATTAGCGGCGTAGCGGTAATGCTTTTTGTTTCCGCTAAGGTAACTTCCGGAAGTGCAAAATATTTTATCCGGCAGCAGGCTTCTTTGGGAAAAGCAGAGGGGTATATTCAGGAAATGATGAATGGGCAAAAGGTAGTTAAGCTATTTTGTCAGGAAGATAAGGTACAGGAAGAATTTGATCAACTGAATCAGCAGCTTTGCAATGACAGCTTCCGTGCCAACTCCTTTGCCAACTGTCTTGGCCCTATTATTCAGAATATCGGAAATATTATGTATGTTATTGTGGCCACTGCAGGGGGAATCTTTTTACTCTCCGATTTTCCCAATTTCAGTATCTCCGGTATGGCCTTTGAGCTTAGTATTGTGGTTCCTTTTTTAAACATGACCAAACAGTTTACCGGGAATGTAAATACCTTCTCTCAGCAGATTAATCATGTAGTGATGGGACTTGCCGGTGCAAGTCGTGTTTTTGAAGTAATGGATGCCCAGCCGGAAGAGGATAAGGGATATGTTACTCTGGTAAATGCCAAAATTGAAGATGACGGAAGTATCACAGAGGTTTCAAAACATACAGGGATCTGGGCATGGAAGCATCCCCATGGTGATGGTACTCTTACCTACACAAGACTTATGGGGGATGTGGTATTAAATCAGGTAGATTTTGGATATGAAGAAGATAATCTTGTTCTTCATGATATTTCTGTTTTTGCAAAGCCCGGTCAAAAGGTAGCCTTTGTAGGTTCTACAGGTGCCGGAAAGACAACTATTACCAATCTTATTAATCGTTTTTATGATATTGCAGACGGTAAAATCCGTTATGACGGAATTAATATTAATAAAATTAAAAAGTCTGATTTACGTCGTTCTCTGGGAATTGTACTTCAGGAAACTAACCTCTTTACTGGAACAGTAATGGAGAATATCCGCTATGGTAATCTGACCGCTACTGACAGTCAGTGTATTGAAGCAGCTAAGCTGGCCGGTGCTGATGATTTCATTACCAGACTTCCTTTGGGATATGATACTGTTCTTTCTAATAATGGCTCTAATTTATCCCAGGGACAGCGACAGCTTATCGCCATTGCTCGAGCTGCTGTTGCCGATCCCCCGGTAATGATTCTGGATGAAGCTACTTCTTCTATTGATACAAGAACAGAAGCTATTGTTCAAAGAGGTATGGATAAGCTGATGGAGGGAAGAACCGTATTTGTTATTGCCCATCGTTTATCCACCATTAAAAACTCTGACGTTATTATGGTTCTTGAAAAAGGACGAATTATTGAACGGGGAACTCATGAACAGCTGTTAGAAGAAAAAGGAACTTATTATCAGTTGTATACCGGTGCTTTTGAACTGGATTAACTGTTATTCACCTGATTGTTGATAAATAACCGCAAAAACACCATCTGATTCTGCTTTACCATTCAAAGCTAAAATTGCTTAGAATGAAAACAGCAACCAGATGGTGTTTTTTATCCTTTGCCGAAACCTCTTTGTTTCTTAGGTTAAGAAGCTGGAACTGTTCTTTTTATTTGTGCTCCCCGATCTGCATAAATGTAATTTTCCCGCTTCTCTCCCATACCGCTTTCCTCTTTAAATAAGGTCCAAGGCTACTGATTGACCATTTCCTTCTCTTTCCAATGCTTCCATTTCTGCTACGGGATAAAGCTGGGCACGATTAGACTTTACCGTTTCATAGAAGCCATTTAACCCATTCATCAGTTCCTGGTATCGGAAAGTTGTTCCTTCCATGGCAGAAGCAATAATATTTTCCACATTAGCCAACATATCATCAGTATACTGAACTGCTGCTTCTCTCATGGTATTGGCTTCAATGGTAGCATTATCTAAGATTTCCTGTGCCTGGTTTGTGGCCATGGTCACTACTTCATTGGCCTGAGCATAAGCCTGCTGCATAATTTCATGTTCATTAATTAATTCATTAGTATGAACAGTAGCTTCATTAATTAAGGTAGCCGCCTTTTCTCTGGCATCATTTAAAATAGCCTCTTTATTACTGATAATCTTTTGATAACGTTTAATCTCTTCCGGCGTTTTCATTCGAAGTTCTCGAATTAATTCTTCAATCTGTTCTTTATCCACAATAATCTGGGTATTGGAAAGTGCTTTAAATTTACAGCCTTCAATAAACTCTTCAATTTCATCAATTAACTGTTCGATCTTGCTGCTCATATCGTTGCTCCACCTTTCTAGTATCCGAATTTTTCATATACTTTTTTTGCCACAAAGGCAGGTACTGCCAAGGAAATATCTCCTTTAAAGCTGGCAATTTCTTTCACCATAGAGGAACTTACATAGGAATATTCTAAATTAGTGGTAAGAAATATAGTATCTAAGGTCCCCTTTGACAGCTTTGAATTGGTCTGCGCAATGGTAAGCTCATATTCAAAGTCAGTTACGGCACGAAGTCCTCTCACAGAAACATGAATATCATTTTCCCGTGCATAATCACACAATAATCCGCTGAAGGAATCTATTTTCACATTAGGCAAATGTTTAGTAACCTCCTCCAGTATTTTAACACGTTCCTCTACTGAAAACAATGCTGTCTTAGACTTATTGTTCAAGACACTTACCGTAAGTTCATCAAAAATTGCAGCACTTCTTTCAATAATATCTAAATGTCCGTAGGTAACAGGATCAAAACTTCCAGGATATACAGCTTTCATATTTGTGTCCCTTCTCTTTTAAGTTAAAATAAATCTACCGAGTAAATCATTAAACTTTACAGCAGTAGCATATATATAACATTATCACCCTTCCATTTCTTTGTAAAGAAACACATGTTTATTGGTCTTATATTTTTTTTCTTTTACTACACGAAATCCCCGCTGTTCCATTTCTCTGCTGTCTTCCTCTAAAGAAGATTCCACGATAATCAGGGTATCCTCTGTTACCCAGGAAAGCTTGGATAATACAGATAATACCTGAAGATCCAATCCACTGTCATAGGGAGGATCCATGAAGATAATATCTGCAGCTTCTTTGATAGAATAAACTCCGCTTACTGCATCTTGTGCCAGCACCTGTGCCTGAGCTGAAAATTTAGTGAAATTCAAATTATCACGAATACATTCCACTGCCTTTCGGTCAGATTCAATAAAGTAAGCCTTATTTGCCCCTCGGCTTAACGCTTCAATCCCAATACTGCCGCTTCCGCTGAACAAATCAACAAAAACTGAATCGGCAATTTGGGACTGGAGCATATTAAATAAAGTTTCTTTAATACGGTCTGTTGTAGGTCTTGTATTCATTCCTGCCGGTGCTTTTAACGGGAGGCTTCTTGCTTTCCCTGCAATTACTCTCATTTTCTTTTCTCCTTATCTAATATCTACCCTTTTATTTTACTGCCTTTTCCATCACGTTTTCCATTTTTTATTAAAAGAAGATCTACTTCTTTTTCTCCATATAAGATCCTTTGTTCTTCTCCCGTTTGGGTATAATATACTTCTTCCACCTTATCCTTTGCCGACAGTTTCATCCCTCGTACACCTACTGCCGTCTTTTTCTTTTCGGGAATCTCTTCTATGGGAAATCTTAGAAAATAGCCTTCTTTACTTCTTAGTACAATTCCTGTTTTTTCCGTTAACAGATGTACACTGATCAGACGATCCTCAGGGGAAAGCTTAGAGGCACTGACAGTTCTTTTATTTACATCAAATTCAGCACCGTCAACAAGTTTCATCATGGAGTCAGCAGTTACAAAAACCATTCGATGAAGATTAAGATGACTTTGACTTTCCACCAAAAGAATTTCCTCCTTGGAAGACTGATAATTACTTACGTTATCTACAGGAATTCCCTTGTCTCTGAATCTTCCGAAGGGAATATCTGAAACCCTAATGGTATGAAGAAGGGCCTGATCCGTAAAAACACAGATTTTTCCTGTGTTTTTACATCGTACTACAAAAGTGTTTTCCTGATGTACTGCTTCCTTATTTCTTTCATAAGTAGAAAGATCAATAGTTTTCATATAACCAAAGCGATCCATTAAAAGCATAAGTTCCATCTCTTCTGCTTTCTTTTCTTCAAAAACAGCTTCCTCACAATTATCAATCACGGTTCTTCGTTTTCTTGCATATTCTTTCTTCATTAAATCCAGTTCCTGAATCAATACCTGTCGCATGGAATCTTTACAGGATAAAATATCTTCATAGCGATAGATATTGGCCACCGTCTTTTCATGTTCCTGAATAAGAGCCTGGATTTCTAAACCAATTAATTTATAAAGACGCATATCTAATATGGCATTTGCCTGGATTTCACTAAACTGAAGCTGTGCTGCCATAATTTCGGATTCACGGGATTTAAAATGAATTCCTTTTGTTTCTCCTTCAATAAGGCACTTCTTTGCCATAGCACGATCCTTACTTCCCCGAAGAATTTCAATAATTAAGTCAATCACATTACAGGCTTTAATCAGTCCTTCCTGTACTTCCCGTTTTTCCTTTTCTTTTTCCAAAAGATTGGTGTATTTTCTTGTGGCTACCCGGTACTGAAATTCTACATTGGCACGAATAATTGACTTTAACCCCATGGTTTCCGGTCTTCCCTCATGTATGGCAAGCATATTTACACCAAAGGTATCTTCCAATCTTGTTTTCTTATACAGCATATTAATGAAATTATCTACGTCCGCATCTTTTTTCAGTTCAATTACTATACGGATTCCCTCTTTAGAGGATTGATTGGAAATATCCACAATATCCATTGTGGTTTTTTTCTCAGATAAAGCAGCCACATCAGATAAAAATTTTGAAATATTGGCACCAATCATAGGATAGGGGATTTCCCTGATGATTACATTAGTTTTTCCCCCTTTTAGTTTTTCTGTTTCCACTTTGCCCCTGACTCTGATTTTTCCCGTTCCTGTTTTGTAAATGGAGAGTAATTCATCCTTATTGATGATAATTCCTCCTGTGGGAAAATCAGGACCTTTAAGATAGCGCATTAACCCCTTGGTAGAAATCGTTTCATCCTTCATATAAGCCTTGGTGGCTTCAATTACTTCTCCTAAATTATGGGGAGGAATGCTGGTTGCCATTCCTACCGCAATTCCTTCCGAACCGTTAACCAGCAAATTGGGAAATTTTGCAGGAAGTACGGAAGGCTCCTTTTCTGTTTCATCAAAGTTGGGCACAAAATCCACAACATCCTTATCAAGATCCGCCAAAAGCCCATCCTGGGCTACCTTTTGCAGTCTGGCCTCCGTATAACGCATGGCTGCTGCTCCGTCACCCTCTATATTGCCAAAGTTTCCATGACCGTCAATAAGAGGAAGCCCTTTTTTAAAGTCCTGTGTCATCACCACTAAGGCATCATAAATGGAAGAATCACCGTGGGGATGATATTTACCCATGGTATCTCCTACAATACGGGCACTTTTTCTGTAGGGTCTGTCATGGCGAATTCCCAGCTCATGCATATCATATAAGGTTCTTCTTTGTACCGGCTTTAACCCGTCACGTACATCCGGAAGTGCCCTGGAGAT
Organism: Lachnospiraceae bacterium; assembly: GCA_017520155.1. Classification (GTDB taxonomy): domain Bacteria; phylum Bacillota; class Clostridia; order Lachnospirales; family Lachnospiraceae; genus SFDP01. Next base: position 8,118 of record JAFXGR010000183.1, on the reverse strand, counting down.
AATTACACTCATGGCATAGTCAATATAAGATTTTTGCATAATCTCCGAGTATTCCGTTTTTATAATATTTTCATCAGTAATCTGCTTCATCTTTTTTCTCCCATTTTTTATCCTTTATATATCCAGCTGTGCATCTGATGCATGCTCATAGATAAAAGCCTTTCTTGGGGGCACTTCATTTCCCATCAGCATTTCTGTGATCTGGGACGCATATAGGGCATCTTCAATCTCTACCTTTTTTAACATTCTGGTTTCCGGATTCAAGGTTGTTTCCCATAATTGATCTGCATCCATTTCTCCAAGTCCCTTATAGCGCTGCAGGGTAAAAGGACCTTTGTGAGTCTTTCGGTATTTTTCCAATGCCTTATCATCATACAAATACTCTTCTTTTCCTTTAGAAGGCATAGCCTTATATAAAGGCGGCATGGCAAGATAAACATGTCCTTCAAATATCAATTCCGGAAGGAAACGATAAAATAAGGTTAACAGCAAAGTAGAGATATGGGCTCCGTCCACATCCGCATCGGCCATAATAATAATTTTATCGTATCGTAATTTACTGATATCAAAGTCATTGCCGTAGCCTTCTTTAAATCCGCAGCCAAAGGCATTGATCATGGTTTTAATTTCTGCATTGGCAAGGACTTTATCTATACTTGCCTTTTCCACATTCAAGATTTTCCCCCGGATAGGTAAAATCGCCTGAAAAGCTCTGTTTCTTGCTGTTTTGGCACTGCCTCCTGCAGAATCTCCCTCAACAATAAAGATTTCACATTTTGAGGGATCTTTAGACTCACAATTGGCCAGCTTTCCGTTGGAATCAAAGGAAAACTTCTGCTTTGTCAACAGATTGGTTTTTGCCTTTTCTTCTGTTTTTCTGATTTTTGCCGCCTTTTCCGCACAACCGATCACTGCCTTTAATACTTCAAGATTTCGGTCAAAGAAACGAACAATTTCTTCTCCTGTTACCTTACTAACCACCTTTGCCGCATCCTGGTTGTCCAGCTTTGTTTTGGTTTGTCCTTCAAATCTTGGGTCCGGATGTTTGATGGAAATTACTGCCGTCATTCCGTTACGAATATCTGCTCCCGTAAAATTGGCATCTTTTTCCTTTAAAATATTTAACTGACGGGCATAATTATTAATTACCGTAGTAAACATGGTTTTATATCCGGTAAGATGGGTTCCTCCTTCAGCATTGTAAATATTATTACAAAAGCCAAGAACTGTTTCGTGAAATTCATTCACATACTGAAAAGCAGCCTCCACGGAAACTCCTTCACTCTCTCCAGTAAAATATACTACATCATGAACAGCTTCTTTAGATTTATTTAAATCCTTCAAATATCCAATTAAACCGTCCGGCTCATGAAATTCAATATACTCCAGTTCTTCCTTTCTCTTATCCTGATAAATAATGGTAAGCTTGGGATTTAAATAGGCAGTTTCATGAAGACGGCTTTTTACTTCATCCTCTTTAAATCTTGTTTTATCAAAGATAGTATCATCCGGAAGAAAATTAATGGTGGTACCGGTTTCTCTTGTCTTTCCCACAACCGGCAGAAGACCGTTTTCCAATTCCACTACGGGAATCCCCTTTTGGTACTTATCTTCATAAATAAAACCATTTTTTTTCACTCGTACAGTGAGAAAATTAGATAACGCATTTACCACAGAGGAACCTACTCCATGAAGTCCGCCGCTTGTTTTGTAAGCAGAATCATCAAATTTTCCTCCTGCATGAAGAGTGGTAAAAACAAGACGCTCTGCGCTGATTCCTTTTTCATGCATTTCCACAGGTATACCTCGTCCGTTATCGGATACACTGCAGCTTCCGTCAGCCTCCAGGGTTACATGAATTTTATCGCAAAAGCCGGCCAAATGCTCATCTACGGAATTATCTACAATTTCATAGATCAAATGATTAAGTCCCTTGGTAGATACACTTCCAATATACATTCCGGGACGTTTTCGCACTGCTTCCAGTCCCTCCAAAACGGTAATACTGGAAGCATCATATGTTTGATTTCCTGCCATAATCCGGCTCCTTTCTTAAGATTATCCTCTTTTACACCATTATCTTTAAGTCTATATTTTTCTTGAAAAATCTTGTGATAATATGATAACTTCTTCATTCTAACATAAGTTTATCTTTAATAAAAGCAAAAAGAGAAAATATGTTCGTATTTTCTCTTTTGAAACGTTACGGTTTTACTATAGGGACAAACCGTAACCCAGTCCTATTTAAGATAAAAAATAAAAATTTCTTTACTGAATACAGAAAGCATATCTCCTACTGTGCAGATAAAATTTTGGTACAGGCTACTGCTAATGCACCGGGACCGATATGACAGGCCACGCTTAAGGATAAGGGATTTGCCACAATTTCCATTCCCTTAAATTCCTGTTCCAGTTCTTCTTTCCACTGGGCTGCCGCAGCTTCATCATAGGTATAGGCCATTTGCAGCCTTACCTTATCCATCCCTCCAAAACGCTGTTCTATATCATTTTTTATGGCATTGATCATTATTTTTTTCCCTTGGGAGGAGGTTCTGGCTTTAGCAAAGGCATCAAGCTTTTCGCCCTGAATGGTTAATACCGGCTTTAATTTTAAAATAGTACCCAGTGCAGCTGCTGCAGGAGTAATTCTTCCCCCTTTTTTTAAGTACTCCAAGGTATCCAGCATAATATAAATGCTGGAATTAAGTTTATCCTGCTCTAATATTTCCTTAATTTCTACTGCAGTTTTTCCATTTTGAGCCAACTCCATTGCTTCCATAACACTTTGACGAAGGGTTACGGAAATTCTCTGATTATTTACCACCTGTACCTTTCCATCATAATCCTGACTTAACATGTAGGCAGTTTCACAGGAGCCGCTCAGTCCGCTGCTCATGGGAATATGAACAACCTCATCATACTCCCGGAGTAAAGTATCAAACATGGTTAAAACCGATTCCGGAGAAGGCTGGGAGGTACTGATACTGCAGCCACCCTTTAATTTCTCATAAAACTCATTCTGTGTCAGATTAATATCTTCAAAAAAGGTTTCCTCACCCATTAAAAAGGGCATAGGTAAAACATGAATCCCTAATGCTTTAGCTTCTTCTTGTGTAATTCCACTATTACTGTCTGTCATAATAGCAATCTTACTCATTTTACGATCTCCATTTCTTACGATTAAAATTTATTATAATAAAACAATACAGCCATTGTAGTAAAAACACCAGTACAACAGCTGGAAAATCATGCCCAATTATTCTACCTTTAAATACTTCTAAAGTCAACATTATTCCCTGTAATTAAGCAAAATTCAGAAATTTTGGGAAATACATCTTTAGGATTTTCCAAAGCTAAAATTTTGTCTGCCAAGGCTGCCGTATCTAGAAGCATTTGGGCATCTCCATAAATATCTCCGATCTCAAAAACAAATTCACCGCTTTGAGCAATACCAAAAAGATCTCCAGGACCCCTTAGACGCATATCTTCATTAGCCAGGAAAAAACCATCATTAGACTTATTCAAAAGCTGCAGACGTTCCCTGGTTTTTTCATTTTCATTACTGTTGATAAAAATACAGTAGGATTGTTCCTTACCCCTTCCTACTCTTCCTCGAAGCTGATGAAGCTGGGCCAAACCAAAGCGTTCTGCATTTTCCACCATCATTACGGTAGCATTGGGAACATTAATTCCCACTTCAATTACAGTAGTGGACACTAAAATATCAATATTCCCCTTTGCAAATTCCTCCATAATCTCATTTTTCATCGAGGGTTTCATTTTTCCGTGAAGATAGGCCACTCTTGCTCTGTCTTTAAAATACCCGGAAAGCTTTTTACTGTATTCCACCACATTTTCCAAGCCTTCCATTTCTCCCTCTTCTACCATGGGACAAATACAATATATCTGATGTTTTTTTTCGATTTCCTTATCCATAAAACGATAGGCTGTCTCACGATAGGAGGGGGCTACAACACAGTTTTTAATGGGAAGCCTTCCTACAGGCATTTCATCCAAAACGGAAAGACTTAAATCTCCAAACAAAACAATGGCCAAAGTTCTGGGAATGGGAGTAGCACTCATTACGCACACATGGGTATTTTTTCCTTTATCCTGTAAAGTTTGTCTCTGTCTTACTCCAAAGCGATGCTGCTCATCGGTGATTACAAGAGCCAGGTTTTTATACTCAACCTTTTCTTGAATTAAGGCATGGGTTCCAATGATCACATTTGCACTTCCCTGTGCTATTTTTTCGTAAGCTTCTCTTTTTTCCTTTGCCGTCATGGAGCCCACTAAAAGTACGGGACTCATGGGAAGATGATATTCTTCAGTCATTTTTGCAATGGCCTCATAATGCTGTATTGCCAAAACTTCTGTAGGTGCCATCAGTGCTCCCTGGCGACAATTGGCTGCTGTAAATAATAAGGCTAAAATTGCCAAAATAGTTTTTCCGCTTCCCACATCCCCCTGAATCATTCGATTCATGGCCACATCCTTAGACAGATCCTCTTCCAGCTCTTTCCAGGCTCTTTGCTGTGCACCGGTTAACGTATATGGTAATTGTTCCAAAAGACGATTTGTAGCTGCGGTAGGAATCATAGGAGGAGTAAATTCCAAATGCAAATCCTCTGTCTTTTTTTTCTTCACCTTAAGACAAAAGGCCAGAAATTCTTCAAACACCAAACGTTTTCTGGCTTCTGTCACCTGCTCCTTTTGGGTGGGAAAATGAAGGATGGTTAAGGCTGTTTTCTTATCCATTAATTGATATTTTTTAATCAATTTCTCAGGCAGTAATTCTTCCTCAAAGGTAAGCTTACTTAAACTCTCTTTCACTGCTTTTTGGATAAAATTACTGGTTAATCCCTTTGTTAAAGCATAAATGGGCTGTAAAGTGTTTAGATATTTTTCATACTCCGTGGGCGTATAAAACTTTGGCTGGTCCATAATCAGCCTTCCCTTTTTACATTCAAGTTTTCCCCGAAAGATATATTCTTTTCCCGTAACAAAGGTATTTTTTAAAAAGGGCATGTTAAAGTAGGTAATTTCAATCGTTTTTTCTCCTTCTTTTAAGAAAAAACGAAACAGACTTAATCTTCCTTTTTTTTTCACCTGAGGAGTTTGAAAGGGAATAGAGGCTATAACGGAAATATTTTGTGTAGCTTTAGCCTCTGTTATCGTAACCGGTTGTTCAAACTTTTCGTAATCCTTAGGCAAATAATACAAAAGATCCCGTACCGTATACAGATCCAGCTTTTGAAAATATTTCAGGGTTTTTTCTCCAATTCCTTTTACTTCCATAAGTCCGCTATTCCACTCCATTAAAGCCTCCTTTATGTTCATTCACTGAAGTCATAAGTAATTTTTACTTTCTACAAAAAAATCCGGTGATTAATCACCGGATTTTTTAACAAGAAATAACACAGCTTATTCTGCTGAAATAATATAATAATAAACCGGCTGACCTCCATACTGCAATTCCACATCACAGGCAGCATATTTCTTTTCAATTTTTGCTGCTAAGGCCTGAGCCTCTTCTTCTTTTATTTCTTCACCATAATAGATGCAGATTAATTCCACATCCTCATCTACCATTTCATCAACCATGGCCAGAGTTACTTCTTCCTGTACCCTTCCCACTGCAAGGATACCGGAATCTCCGATTCCCATAAAATCACCTTCATGAATTACCTTATCTTCAATCTGGGTATCACGAACAGCGTAGGTCACCTGACCGGTTTTAACCTTTTTAATCTCTTCCAGCATTATTGCTTCATTTTCTTCTACAGAAAGATCAGGTACATAGTTGATAATAGCAGTAATTCCCTGTGCAACGGTTTTTGTGGGAATTACAATGATTTTCTTATCTTCAATCATATACTGAACCTGATTTGCTGCAAGAATAATATTTTTGTTATTAGGGAAGATAAAGATTGCCTCAGCATTAATTTTATCAATAGCCTTTACCATATCCTCTGTACTGGGGTTCATGGTCTGTCCACCGGGAATCATATAGTCAACACCCAGTCCCATAAATATTTCATCCATTCCCGCACCGGCAGAAACGGAAATAAATCCAACTTCTTTTCTTGGTTCAGCTTTTGCTTCCTTTATTTCTTCCTGTTTTTCAGAAGCTTCGGACATCTTAATTACTTTTTCCTGATGTTCCAGACGCATGTTGTCAATCTTTAAATTAGAAAGCTGCCCGTAAGTCAAAGCCTTCTGAATCGCCATCCCGGGATCGTTGGTGTGTACATGAACCTTTACAATGTCATCATCTGCAACTACCACAATGGAATCACCGATGGATTCCAAATATCCTTTAAAATCCATTTCATGCTTTATATTAAAGTTCTTGTTCAGCATAATAATGAATTCTGTACAATATCCAAACTTAATATCACAGGAAGCCTGTGAATCTGCCTTTACAGAAGGGGAAGACGCAACAGCTCCTAAAGAAAAATTAAGTTCTTTTCCGAGGAATGCTTCATAAGCTCCTTTCATTACCTCTAAAAGACCCTGACCGCCGGAATCTACTACACCGGCCTGTTTTAAAACCGGAAGCATTTCCGGTGTCTGACTTAATACATAATCTGCATGTTTAATAATCTCAGAAATAAATTCTGACATATCACTGCAGCCGGCCTGCTGCAGTTCTCTTGCCTTTAATGCCGCTCCCTTTGCTACCGTAAGGATAGTTCCTTCCTTCGGTTTCATTACCGCTTTATAGGCAGTTTCTACTGCACTTTCTGCAGCCTCAGTAAGAAGTTCAATATCAATTTCTTTTTCTGTTTTAATTACTTTACAAAAACCGCGGAAAAGCTGAGAAAGAATTACACCGGAATTTCCTCTTGCCCCACGCAAAGAGCCTGAAGAAATTGCTTTAGCCAGACTTTCCATATCATCATCAATTAAGCCTGATACTTCCTTTGCTGCCGCCATAATGGTCATGGACATGTTGGTACCTGTATCTCCGTCAGGAACGGGGAAAACGTTTAATTCATTAATCCATTCCTTCTTTGCCTCCAAATTAGCAGCACCTGCTAAAAACATTTTGGAAAGCATTCTAACATCAATTTTATTTGAAGCCACTTATTTTTTCCTCCTTAATCAATAGCTCGCACGCCTTCGACATAAACATTTACACCGGATACTTCAATCCCGGTAAACTCTTCTACTTTATACTTTACATTACTGATTAAATTATCGGAAACAGCAAGAATACTTACACCATAAGCAACAATGACATGAAAATCAAGAACCAGCTTATTATTTACTACCTTTACAATAATTCCTCTGGTTATACTGTCTCTTTTTAATAATTTAACCAGGCCGTCCTTTACATTTACACCGGCCATACCAACAATACCAAAACACTCTACAGCTACGCTGCCTGCATATTTACTGACAACTTCTTTATCTATTGTTATTTTCCCAATATGGGTATCCATAGAAGATCCTTTCATGTAGTACCCTCCTTCATACATTAATTTATTAGCATTGTTATTATAACTGTTTTAATCAAAAAAAGAAACATAAAATCATTATTTTACAAGATTTTGTATATTTTCTATATTTTTCGCTTGCATTTCTACTATTCTTCTGATATTATATCAATGTTATGAGTTGAAATAACTATTTGTATGTTAGGAGGTGTTCAACATGGCAAAATGCGATATTTGTGGTAAAGGCGTTCATTTCGGAAATAATGTTAGCCATTCAAATAGAAAATCCACTCGAATTTGGAATTCAAACGTTAAAAGTATTAAATGTAAAGTAAACGGCGGAGCAAAGAAATTACACGTTTGTACCAGCTGTTTAAAATCCGGCAAAGTGGAAAGAGCTTAGTTCTTATCTGCTTCAAGTTTTAAAGGTAAACTCTGAAAGGTGTTGCGTAAGCAGTGCCTTTTTTGTTTGCAAAAAAAGCATAAGTCTGAGAGTTCTCTTCTTTCCCCTCAATTTACTTTATGCCTTTTTGATAAAATCATGACCACCCGTCAAACGGGTGGTTTGCTCGCCCCTATAAGGGGCTGTTACCGGCCAGCGCCTAAAGACGCTGGCTTTCACTTTCGTTCAAGCCACTTCGCCCTTGACTCGTCGCTGCCCTTCAAAGGGCAAACT
>JAFXGR010000182.1 GCA_017520155.1 Lachnospiraceae bacterium | reverse complement strand
GTGTAATTACCTGGGAGCTGATGGTAGAAAGAATGAATTCTGACCTTGCCAACACTCTGGGAAATCTGGTAAACAGAACCATCTCCATGAGTAATAAATATTTTGACGGAGCAGTAACCCTCACCGGAGTAACAGAAGAAGTGGATGAAGAGTTAAAACAGGTGGTAACAGGAACATTACAGAAAGCTACAGCAAAAATGGATCAGCTTCGTGTAGCTGATGCCATGACAGAAATCTTCTCCTTATTTAAACGCTGCAATAAATATATTGATGAAACAGAGCCCTGGGTACTGGCTAAGGATGAAGCAAAGAAGGATCGTTTATCTGAAGTTCTTTATAACCTAGTAGAAAGTATTGTTATTGGTGCTTCTCTTTTAGAGCCTTTTATGCCTACTACAGCAAAGAAGATTACAGAACAGTTAAATACTCAGGTAAGAGATTTCTCCGCTTTGGAAGAATTTGGTTTATACGAATCAGGAAAAGAAGTAACCAAGAAGCCGGAAATTCTCTTTGCAAGACTGGATATTAAGGAAGTATTGGAAAAAGCAGAAGCAATGTTTGCAGAAAGAGAAAAACCCAAGGAGCCTGCAGAACCTGTAATTGACGTTGAGGCAAAGCCGGAAATTTCCTATGAAGATTTTGAAAAGCTTCAATTCAGAGTAGGAAAGATTATTGCCTGTGAGGAAGTAAAGAAATCAAAGAAATTACTTTGCAGTCAGGTACAAATCGGAAGCCAGGTAAAACAGATCGTATCCGGAATCAAGCAGCATTACACCGCTGAGGAAATGGTAGGAAAAAAGGTTATGGTTTTAGTAAACTTAAAGCCTGCAAAGCTGGCGGGAGTATTATCTGAGGGAATGCTGCTTTGTGCAGAAGATGAAAATGGAAATCTAGCCTTAATGACACCGGAAAAAGAAATGCCTGCAGGAGCAGAAATTGCTTAAAACATAAGGGCTTCCAAATTAACATATTAGTATGTTAGTTTGATTTATCCCTTTCACGTAAATAAAAAGGATAAAGCAAAGGATGCTTTATCCTTTTCCCATATGAGAGAAAAGAAATGATCAGAAGGTGTTCTGAATGTTTAGAAAAAATCATATACTTAAAAAAATCATGGATACTTGATTATTTCAAAATACAGGAGTTAATATGAAAAAAATAATATTTACCTTAATTCTTACGTCTGCCTTTATGCTTTTTTGGCCAAATGTTGAATCTCAGGCAAAGGAAAAAGAAGGAAGTATTGAGTCTGTTACCAATGATTTAGGAAATTTGTTAAAGGAAGCAGATTCTGATGAGATAAAAAAATTACTGGATTTTGCAAAACAGCAGATTGAAAAAGGAAACTGGGAGACAGAACAGGGAATTGACAATGCCATAAAAGAGGGAGAGAAGGAATTCGGCGTAACTCTTACCAAAGAAGAAAAAGAAAAAATTAAAGAAATAATAAAAAAAGTGAAGTCCTTAAAGCTGGCTCCGGAATTTATTTTGGAACAGGCAGAAAAAATTTATGAAAAATACGGGGAAGAGTTAACAAAGGATGCAGCCCGTACAGGAAATAAAATTATAGAAGAGACAAAAGAAAAGATTCAAGAGGAAGTAAAAAAATCGATAAAGGATTACTTTTCGGATATGGTAGGAAAAGTGAAAGGATTCTTTTGGGGATTTTTTGAAAATTAAGATGGAAGAAAAACGATACGGAGTTTATTCCATAAGAGGTGCCAAAGAAAATGAATGGGAGGAAGCCATGAATCTTGCCTGGGAAACTTTTCTGATCTTTCAGACAAAGGAGTACAGTAAGGAAGGGATCAAAAGCTTTCAGGAATTTGTATCCAGTAGGGAGTTAAAGAAGTTTTTTTTGGAAGGCATTTATCAGCTCTTTGTTGCTGCCAAGGGAGAAAAGATTGTGGGAATCATCACCCTGAGAAATCAAAGTCACATTTCTCTTCTTTTTGTAGATAAGGAGTATCAAAGAGATGGTCTGGGAAGCCTGTTGGTGGAATATCTTTCCCACTATGTTCTTTATGAGAATAACCGGGATTATCTCACTGTAGATGCAGCGCCCAGTGCAGTGGAATTTTATCAGAAAATAGGGTTCTTTGAACTGGCTCCCATGCAAAGCCATCAGGGAATAAGTTATATTGCAATGAAGAAGAATTTAAGATACATAAGGAAAGAAAGGAAAACTAATGAGAGATTTTTTTAATCCGGAAAATCCGCTGATGATTTTTTTTGCAAGGCTTACGGATTTGATTATATTAAATTTAGTATGTATTATCTGCTGTCTGCCTATTGTAACCATAGGTGCTTCTGTAACAGCACTGCATTATGTAACCTTGAAAATGGCAAAAAATGAGGAAGGATATATTATAAAATCCTTTTTTAAATCCTTTAAGGAAAATCTGAAGCAATCTACCGTAGTTTGGCTGTTATTTTTAGTGATTACCCTATTTTTCTATCTGGACCTGCGGATAATTAAATACGGCGGGCTGGATATTCCTAAAGGGATAAATATGGTAATCTACGGTACTTATTTTATTTGCTGTATCGTAATGATGTATACCCTTCCTTTACTGGCACGTTTCAGTAATACCATTAAAGGAACGCTTAAAAATGCTTCTTTAATGAGTGTTTTACATTTTGGGAAGACCATTCTTATGGCAATCATTTATTTGCTGCCGGTAATATTAACTCGACTTCACTACGATTTTGCTGCAGTATATCTTTTATTTGGTTTATCTGCACCGGCTTATGTTAACGGATTTTTCTGGAAATCTATTTTTAAAAGATATGAGCCTCAGGAAGAGGAAGAAACAGAAGAATCAGAAGGCTTTGTCCATACCTGGGAAGAAGAATAAGCAGTACAAGTGTAACGGTTTCTAAATAACTATACCATTCACATAGAATATTTTTCTGAGAGTGAAGTTCAAAAAACGTAGGCGTAGCGGGCTACGCTGAGGATTTTTGAATCTTTGCTATCAGGAAAATAGGCATGTGATATGGTGTAGTTAATTTAAAACCGTTGCAC
>JAFXGR010000181.1 GCA_017520155.1 Lachnospiraceae bacterium | reverse complement strand
TCTTCATATACTCTATTAATTTCAGCCAATTCTGAATTGATATTTTGTATTTTATCAAAATCCTTTATTTCCGGTATATTTGATAAATTGGCTTTTTTATTCATCTCCTCTAATTTAGTTGAAAGTTCTTTTTGACTATCTGCAAATAAATTATTGGCAGATACAGTTGCTATTTCCGCATCATGCTTTTCCTGCATAACTGCAGAAACATCCTTATCCTTATTATTTATTATAGAATCTAGTTTTCCTTGTAAATCATTCCTTACTTTTTTTGCCTCTTCTAATTTTCTAACTGCATATTCTTTTTCTTTTTCTAATTCTGCCTTCCTACCTATATCTGTACTGGCTGCTGTCCCTGCAATACTGGATTGCCTTTCTAAGCTGTCCACCGTAGCCTGTGCATCTGATACCTTCTGTTTTGCAGCAGTAATTCTAGCCTGATATTCATTATTAGAGGAAATATTCCCACTTTGAATATTTTGATAAGACTGATTTGTAATTGCACCATCCAAAATTTTGGTACTAAAAGCCAAAATCAACTCATCTAAAGCTTTTTCTTCTGCTAATAATTCCTCCTCTGCCGCTTCCAGTTCGTCACTTTCCTTATCTTCCAGGTAAAACAACACCTGATCCTTTTCTACCGTATCCCCTGCCTTTACTGCCACACTGGAAATTACTCTTGTTTCTTCAATCATAATTTTGTAAGGATCATCACTGGTTAACGTTCCCGTCCCCCTGATTTTTGCCGTAATGCTTCCCGGCTCTATCACAGAGGTTGCCACTTCCGGCAGTGAATAATTCATAATCGTATTGGAAAAGAAGGTAAGTACCAACATAATTGATAAAAAGATGATGGCTACATTCTTTACCCATTCTTTTCTGTTTCCCTTTTTCTCTAAGTTCATTTTCTTATTTTCCTCCTATCCTTTAATCCCACCCTGATATGTAATTCCTTCCACCAAATATTCTTCTCCATACAAGAATACCAATAAGGTAGGAACCATATAGATGGTAGCCACCGCAAAGGCCAGCCCTATCTCTCCCGTATTGATTTTTGATAAAAACACGGAAAGAGGATGCATTTGTTCATCTGCCAGCATAATTAAAGGCTGTTCCACCATATTCCAATAATCTATAAAAATTAAAATTGCCACACTCCCAAGGGCTCCCTTGCAAAGGGGAATGGCTACCTTAGTAAAAATCTGCCATTCCCCGGCGCCGTCTATTTTGGCTGCTTCCAATAAAGAAACCGGAATTCTTCTCATATATTTTGTTAAAAGAAAGACCGCATAGGGTGAGAAAATACCGGGAAGCCAAATCGCCCAGTGAGTATCCAATAAATTCAGCCACTTATTTACCATAAAATTAGGTACCAAGGTTACCTGATAAGGCATAAGCATTAAAATTATATAAGTAAAAAATATCATTTCCCTGACTCGCCCTCGATAGCGGGTAAATCCGTAAGCTGCCAAACAGGCTACGGCAATTTGAAATATCGTAATGGGAACCACATAAATTACGGAATTCCAGAATTTTAATAAATAATCCGGACTTTTAAATAATACTGATATGTACTGATGAAAGGATACCTTGTCCGGTATAAACTTAAGGGTTACCGTATCAGAAATAAACTTTTTTGCTCCGGTATCCGTTGTGGCAAAAATCATTCCGTAATTAGCCGAAATCTCCGTATTGCCCATAAAGGAATTACAAATGGTAAATACAATAGGCATCACAAATACTGCCGTAAAAAAAATAAGGATTATGGTAAGGATAATTATCCCCATTTTTCCTCTGATTACTTCTCTTTTTTTCTTCTTCATAAGCTCCTCATTACATTTCTTCCAGGTCTTTTCCAAAATAGTTTTCCACCACAAATAACAAACCTATAATTACAATCATAAATAAACACATAATAATGGCTGCTGCCGATAATTTCTGATAATCTAATGAATTAAAGGTATTATTCATGAAATGCTGCAAAAGATATAAGGCATCAAAGGGATATTCACCGGTAAGCATATAAACCTCTCGAAATACCTTAAAAGAATTAATTAAGGATAAAATAGTAACGAATAAAATGGTTGAAGATAAATACCGTGTCTTGATCAAAAGAAAAATCTGCCATTTTTTCGCACTTTCCAGTTGAGCTACCTCAATAATTTCCTTAGGTATTGTCCCTATGGCAGCCATAAACAAAATCATGTTATACCCCAGGTTTTTCCAAACAAATAAAATCACCAATATGGTCTGAGCATGGTAGGATTTAAACCAGTCTATTTTCTCTGTATTTATCCACACCAAAAATTCATTTACCACTCCGTTATAATGAAATAATACCTGCCAAATCAAAATAACAGAGGCAATGGGAACCATCATGGGACTAAGAAGCAGAGTTCTGATCTGACTCTTAAAAGGAATTGCCGTATCCAAGGCAAAAGCCAGGGCCATGGAAAGCAATACCACCAGGGGAACGGCAAAAAGAGAAAAACGCAAGGTGTTTCCTGCTGCCAAACGAAAAGCAGAGTTATTCCATATTTTCATAAAGTTATCCAGAAAAACAAATTTATGCTGAATTGGATTATTGACAACAGAATAATATACCACTACTAAAAATGGCATAACAAAAAATAAACCTACTCCCAAGACACTGGGAGCTAAGAATAACGCACTTTTTTTCTTTATTTTCTTTACTTCTAAGGTATGCTTTTTCTTTTTTCCTCTGTTCAATTGCCTTGTCCTTTCTTTTTTGTCATAAAATATACAGATTTTTTATTATTGACTAAATTAGTATTTTTGTATTTTTTAGTTAGTTGTCTTATCCACAGTTTTTTTTATGTGGATAACTTTTTCCACCTGTTTTCCGTAGATAAATCCACAGTTTCCACATACTTATCCACAGGTTTTTCTCTGTCTATAGTGTATAACCTGACTGTCATTCTTATAAATCTACATGTCATATTTGTATTTTTTAGCATTTTTTCTCGAAAAACAATTTTTCTCAGTATATAAAAAAAAACAGACGGCAACAAGATATCTTTGCCATTTTTCTCCAATTTAAGAAATAATTAAGAAAGAGGCTCTTTTCCATTCCAAAACTCTTTAATTACCTCTACTAAGGTATGCTTATCCACAATATGAAATTCCTCCCATTCCCTGGGAAATAAAGAAAGATAAGCATTCTCTAAGAATCTCTCATCCAAAAGCAGGATAATTCCCCGATCCTCCCGGGTTCTGATTACTCTGCCTGCTGCCTGCAGCACTTTATTCATTCCCGGATAGCGATAGGCATAATCAAATCCCTTTCCCTCATGTTGATTATAATATTCCTTTAATATTTCCTTCTCGGTACAAACTTGCGGCAAACCTGTTCCCACGATAATTACCCCAATTAAGCTGTCTGCTTTTAAATCAATTCCTTCGGAAAAAATTCCTCCTAAAACACAAAAACCAAGAAGTGAGCTTTCCTGTTCAATTTCTATTTTCATGTTAATTTTCTCTTCTATTTTTAGAGGAAGAACCCCGGTAAAAAGTTTCAAAAATTTTTCTCTTTCTTCCTCTTTCATCATTTCTTTTTGAAATACACATTCTGCTTCATTTTCCTGGTTAAATTCATTTATATATATTTCTCCAACCTGCTCCATCATAGAATACGAAGGAAAAAAGATCATATAGTTTCCTTTTTTCTGCTTTACTGCCTGGTTAATATAATCTGCTATTTTTTTATATTCTTCTTTTCCTCTTCTTTTGTACTTAGATGTCACATCCCGGGCAATACAAAGGCTTCTGTTTTCTGATAAAAAAGGACTTTTTGCATAAATTTCATAATCCTCTTTTTCTCCTCCTAAAAGCTTTTTATAATATTGAATAGGCAAAAAGGTTGCTGAAAACAGAATACTGCTGTTGCCTTTGTCCATACAGGATTTCAATAAAGAGGCAGGATTTACACAAAACAGTTTTACGTAAAAATTCCCCTCATCACCCAACTCACTATAGATGACATAACCATCATTTATATTATCATATATAGTAAGAAAGTCCTTCATTTTAAAGAAAAATTCAAGAACTTCTTCTCTGACATTACTGTCGTTTGTGTTTTCTAAATATTCACACAATGCCTGATATAAGGAAGTTAGTGAAAGAATCAAACCCTCTATGGAAATCCATTTTTTTACCCCCATTGTCTCCTTCTTCATTATAGCTAACTGTCGGTTGCAGGAATTTAGTTTCTTTTCCACTTTTACACTGTATGGTCTTATTTTCTTTTTCAAACTAAGGAAGTCTTCTTTTTTTAGAACAGCACTATACATTTCCCTTCCCCGCTCCACCAGATTGTGGGCTTCATCAATAAGAAAAATTCCTCTGCAGTTTACCCCTTCTTTAAAAAATCGCTTTAATGCTGCGTGAGGATCAAACAAATAATTATAGTCTCCAATTACTCCGTCAGAAAAAAGAGCCGCATCCAAAGATAATTCAAAGGGACATACCTTAAACCTTTCTGCATACTTCTTTATTATCTCTTTTGAAAAGAAATCTTCTTTCGTAATCATTTCATAAAGTGCCTCATTAATCCTGTCAAAATGACCGTTTGCATAAGGACATTCTCCCGGATTACACTGTACCTTATCTAAAAAGCATATTTTTTCTTTGGCAGTTAAGGTCACCGTCTTAAACTTTAAGTTCTGTGTTCTTAATAACTGAAAGGCTTCCTCCGCTACAGTTCTTGTTATGGTTTTAGCGGTAAAATAAAAAAGCTGTTCTCCCAGTTCCTGTCCCAACGCCTTTATTGCCGGAAAAACTGTGGAAATTGTTTTCCCTACTCCGGTAGGCGCCTGTAAAAACAATTTTCTCTTATGATAAATTGTTCGATATACTGCCTGTGCCAACTCCTTTTGTCCCAACCGATAGGAAAAAGGGAACTCAATGATTTTGATACTTTCCTGTCTTTCTTCTTTCCATTCAGTCTGAAAATCAGCCCATCTTTTATATTCTTCAATCAAGGGTTCAAACCACTCTTTTAATTCTTTCAAAGTATATTCATAGAAAAAATATTTTATTTCTTCTGTTTCAAGATTGCAATACGTCATACGTACTCTGATTTCTTTTAATTTCATTTTTTCAGCATAAATAAAGGCATACACCCGAGCCTGGGCTAAATGCACAGGCTCGGGTGTATCTATTTTCTCCAGTTTTTTATATGTTCCTTTAATTTCATCAATGGTAATCTGATGTTGAATTTCCTCTTCCCACAAACCTGTAGGCAAAAGCTCCTGTTTCTTTTTTTCCTCAGGCTGTTGCTTTATGGTAATGATTCCGTCTGCCCTTCCCTCAATGATCAGCTTATACTTCGGGGTCGGTTCCTCATATTTCAGGCTTACCTCTGCCTGATATTCACTTCCCATCTTTCCCTGAATCATACGATGAATTCGGGCTCCCTCCTGCATAGCACTTTCCGGCTTATGATAGCCTCTGTTATCTATATCACCGCTTCTAAGCAAAAATTCAACAAAATTACGAACAGAAATCCTTATTTCTTTGGTCTCCATCCTATCTCTGCCTCCTACTTAAATACCGCCAAACTCTTATTACAAAAAGTCTATCATATTTCCCCGAAATCTTAAAGGAAGAAGATTTTGCTGTAATTTTAAATTTTTACGATATTCTATTGCTATACTTTGATGAAAGGTCTTAAACAGGCCTCTTACCTCTAATTCTTCCTTAGATAATCTCTCCTCTATTTTTTGCCAATGTAATTCTTCTTCTTTCTCCGGAAGATATAAATAAGACTCTTTTCTTCTCTCATGAAAAAGGCAGACATGATGATTTTCATCATAAATTACAAAATCCTCCTCACTGAAACGGTCAGAAAAATGAGAAACAACAAGGGGAAGAATGTAGTTTTTGGGATTAATTTTTGAAAATAGAATTCCGTTATCCAATTGGGCAAAGCGAATAAAACCTTTATAGTGATGAGCCTCCTTGGCAACATTTTTTTGTATTTTAGATAACATCATAATATAAGGATCCTGTAAAAAATCTGTTAATTCTCCCCTGTACTTTTTACTAAGTCCCCTGGCAATGGTATGATAAATAATATCCGCCTTATCTCTTTCCTTACTGTATATCCCACACCAGATTACATAGGAGGTAAGTCCTCCAAATCGTTTATCAATGGTTTGTTTAACTTTTTTTGCCTTTTCTCTGTCACCTTCCACAGTAATGTATTCAGTAAATAACTGATAATTCTCCCCGGGCAATAACTCTATTTTTGTGTAATTGGGACTAAACTTTCTTTCATATGCAGTATAAATTGCAGAGAAAATACCTTCCGGACTGTCTTCGCAAAGTAATACTGTCTGTGCTGAATAGTCAGGAGAATAGAGAGAGCTGCTCATACTGTATTCCCTCCTGTAAAAAAGGAAGATTTTCTTTTTCGTATAATAAATTTCTCGTAATATATTCCTCCTCCATTTTTGTTGGATACATCATTTTTCCGTCACAAGTAATAAAATATAATGCTCGTTTCAATACTACTCCTATCTTTTTTAAATGCTCAAAATTCAGTTTCCCATTTTTTCTGGCTTTCACAATACGTCTTGCACTGGTAACTCCAATTCCCGGAATACGAAGCAGCATGGAATAACTTACTTTATTAATTTCCATGGGAAACAATTCCAAATGCTGCAAAGCCCAGTCTGCCTTTGGATCAAGATATACACTGAAATTTGGTTTCTTTTCGCTTAACAGCTCTTTTGCTTCAAATCCATAAAAACGAAGCAAAAAATCAGCCTGATACAAGCGATGTTCCCGTAAAAGGGGCGGCCCGGCCATCGGTGACGGCAATGAAGTATCCTGATTAACATTAACAAAGGCAGAATAAAAAACCCGCTTTAATTCAAATTTTTGATAAAGACTTTCACTTACCTGCATAATCTGGTAATCGGTTTCCGGTGTGGCTCCAATGATGATTTGGGTAGACTGTCCAGCTGCCACAAATTTAGGAGCTTTTTTATAAAGAACCAATTCTTCTTTATTCTCTGTAATTCCTGTCTGTATTTGGCGCATAGGTGCCAAAATAGTTTTTCGATGCTTATTGGGTGCCAGTTCCTGTAAAGCTTCTGAAGTAGCCAACTCCAGGTTAACACTCATTCGATCGGCAAGATATCCCATTTGTGTAACTAAAAACGGATCTGCCCCGGGAATAGCCTTTACGTGGATATAGCCGTTAAACTTCTCCTCTTTACGAAGCTTATAGATTACCTGATACATTAACTCCATAGTCATTGTGGGAGTTCCAATAATTCCGGAACTTAAAAACAATCCCTCAATATAATTCCTTCTATAGAAACTTATGGTAAGGTCTACGATTTCCTCCGGTGTAAATATGGTTCTTACCACATCATTGGAGCAACGATTAATACAGTATTTACAGTCATAAATACAGTGATTAGTCATTAGAATCTTCAGCAAACTGATGCATCTTCCATCTGCAGAAAAACTGTGACAAATACCGCATGCTGCGGCATTTCCCAACGCTCCTGCTTTTCCCTTACGGTTTATTCCGCTGCTGGTACAGGCCACATCATACTTAGCTGCATCCGTTAAAATTTCCAGCTTCTGCTGCAAGCTAAGATTAGAGTTTCCTTTTTCTTCTCCGGAAGAAATAAAATATTTCCCCTTGCATAATTCAAATCTGCTTTGTGCTATTCTCTCCTCCATTTCCTTATTCTCCTCCAACTAAAGAACATATGTTCGTTTTATTTTAGTACATATGTTCTTATTTGTAAAGAAAGAAAACAGGTAATAGAAATACTATATCTCTACTACCTGTCCTCAGAAATCTCTTATAAAACCGTATACTTTAATATATTATAACTATCCATGATAATAATCAGAATCAAAAGCCCTTTTAACAGCTTTTCTACCCCTGTATTATCCATTTTCTTTGAAATCATGGATCCTACCATTGCTCCGCTGATTCCACCGGCAATCATACTGATTAAATAAATCCACTGAAACTTGGGAACCGTTTTACTTCCTAAGGCCAAAAACAGACTGGCCAGCTGAGAAAAAATAATAATGTAAAGAGAATTTTTTGCAGCCTCCTTTGCATTCATAGAAAAAAAATAAAACAAAACTGCAACATTTGCCGGACCTCCACCGATTCCCAAAAAAGCTGAAGTCATTCCCAACACCAAGCCTATGATCAAAGAAACAAAGATATTGTCTATTTTTTTTGATTTGATGTTGTCTTTTTTACAAACGTATAGAAAAACTAAAATCATAATTATGGTAAGGATAATAGATTGAATCGCACCAATCAATCGTTCATTTCCAAAAAACTCCATCAGATGATCAAACAGACTTTGTCCCAAAAGACCTCCGGCCACTGCTCCAATAGCCAATGCCGTGCTGGTTCTTAGCTGTAATTTAATTCCATCTCTCCGATTTCGAATTAATGAGGAAATGGACATTCCCAATACCGTACAACCGGAACAAAAACTAACGGTTGCCACAGGCAACAAACCAAACATATCTAAGGCCGGCTTAATAATCACGCCACCTCCGGCACCTACTACAGCTCCAACACTGGAAGCCGTAATACAAATTAAAAATAAAAGAATTGCTATCATACTACTTCTTCTTTCTTTTTCAACTTACTCCCTTATTTAACTCTGAAGCATAAGATTCGACTTTCTTTACAGACTCTTTTTAACAGCATCCGCATCCATTGGTATTACCATAGGCATCCATACAATCCTCTGCAGGATTTTTCATACAAAGATGAACTGCCGATTTCTTAAAGGTTAAGGGAAGAGCTAAGATATTAGGATTTTCTCCCACAAATTTTTTCTTTGCATCTGCTAAAGCTTCTTCAAAGGTTTCTCTTGTTTTTAATCCCATACCTCTGGCATATCCCGGTTCCTCTGCTCCTACAATATAAATTGCACTGGTATTCATTTCGGCAATGTGTCCGCAAGACATCATAGAAAATCCATGAAATGGGTGGAATGCATTAGTATATCTGTATTTTCTGATATACTCCTCATTAGTTGCAAAATATTCTCCGTAACGATTCATATCCGGTAATATATTCATATGATCGTGCTGGAATAAATCATAAACTTCTCTTAAATAGGGCCATAATTCATCATGGAAATACCCGTTACAAATGGAAGAACAGATAATCACACACTTATCACTCATAATTCGTTTAAAGCGAAGTACCTGTGCACTTAAGGCTTGCATCATCATAATAGGATTTGTTCCCATACCATCTCCGTAATGAAATTTCTGTGGCATACCAAATACCAATACATCGTACTTTTTCTCGGCCCAATGTACATAGGTTCTTTTATCTGCCACCTTCCAGCTCATGGGCATCATTTCCTTAGCATAACCGGAGAAAATGGCAATCTGTCTTGCTGAGGTATCCAGTACGGCATCACAGCAGAAGAAAGGATGTCCCATCTTTTCTTCCATATGCATACTGATCTCATCAAATTTATTTCTCATCAAACTGGCTCCGTTAACTGGGGTAAAGTCTTTTCTATGCATTACTGAAGGAACATGATGGCTTGCAATAGACTTCCAGTTGGTAATACCGGTAGCTGAATGTTTATATCCGCCGGAATATCCACCATAAGGGTTTCCCTGTACATGACCGATTAAAATGGGAATATCACAATCATACACATACTTATTCATGGCAACCGGGTCGCCTCTTTTCGTACATCCAAGATCAATCATATGATCCGGATCTTCACTGTCATGACTGATAATCTGTCCTGTAGGCCAAAACTCATGAAACAGTTCATCTCCAAACAATGCTTTAGCATCTGACTCCTTACTTCTTGGGTGAAGTCCATTGGAGATAATAAATAAAATATCTTTTTTCTCTACTCCTGCTGCATAAAGCTCTTTTAAAATCAATTTAATACTCATTTTTCTGTGACTGGTAGGTTGTTCGCCTCCCTTTACACGGTCAGGTACAATAAAGGTTACTGTACTTCCTTTATGAGCCAGCTCTGTTAATGTAGGCATTCCAATGGGATTTGCCAAACTTTCCAAATAAGCTGCTTCTAATTGATCCTCTGGAATAAAATCAGGATCCTTCACTGTTTCTCCCGGAATAAAAACATCTGTATTATCCGGTAATTCTGCTGTCATAAGTCCATGACCATATTCAAATTCTAATTTCATCTTTGTCTCCCATTTATCTTATAATTTCTTATTATTATAGAATCGCATTCCCGTCAGTTAATATATGTAATAGTATTTTTTTCGATTACTTTCCCATATAAAGATCAATTATTTCCAAATATTCCTCCGGATAATATCCAATTTCTCCTTGGAACCTTGTTAAAGCAATTAATCCTCCATCAATCTCTTCAATGGATGCTAACATCTCTGCATTGTCGACTTTTAATCCACCACCATATACTACATCAATTCCTCCTGTCACTTCTTTGACAAAACGAGCAACTTTTGTAATATAATCTTTTCCTGCCGGTGTCTTACCGGGCCCAATAGACCAAATTGGTTCATAACCGATTACAATCTGAGATTTATCAACATCGGCTAAACCAATCTCCAACTGTTCTCTTAAGACTTCATCCCAGTTTTCCAATTCCGTATCTTTTTCTCCAATACAGTAAAGAACTTTCATTCCATTTTCCACTGCTAATTTAATTTCCTGATTCAGTATCCTATTTACTGCTTTAGTATCTGTAACACCCGCTTCTGCTAAAATACCCATTTTATCATTACGTTCTTCACAATGACCAATAATCGTATAATTTACTTCCATAGCTTTCATAGCGGCTACCGGTCGGTTGGTTGTAAGTGCACCAAAATTACCACCCACTGCAGTATTCATACGATATACACTCTGACACCCTACTTTTACAGGACTGTCTTCACACCTTGCTGCTACTGCATTCAACAGATGTGCTTCCGGAAAATATTGAACAAATTCTACTTTTTGGGAATCATACTTTTTCAAAGCTTCCTGTGTATTTTTTACAATATAGCTTCCCCATTCATTTAATGCAGCGATACGATTAACACCACCTAATTCAACGGGTACATCAAAACGTTTTAAATTTAAAAATATATGTTTCATTATCATTATCTCCTTATCGCAAAATAGCATAATCAGGAACTTGATCCATCATTAGTGGCATAGCATAGTCAAAGAAACGATTATCAATTCTGTTTCCTTCTATAATCCATTCCAATGGGAATTTCTTCTCCACATTTGCCACCTGACTAAGTGGTGCTAAGAACAAATCAAAAGAATATTCTTTCTCTCTATGTGCATTAATAGCAACCATATAATCACTTTTACCTCTCAAGGCTGCTTCTACAGCATATTTTCCTACTGCATAAGCTTCCCTCTGGTCTGTACGGGATACATATGGAATTGCAGCTCTTCCCAATAATCCCGGTTTTTCTGCTCTGGATTTAATATTCAGTTTTTGGATAATATTGTCTGTAACATGTTGTGCGGTTCCTCCGGGAATCATATGTCCAAATCCATCTACAATTCCTGTAGATGCCAATGGTTTTCCATCTAATCCACAAATTCCTTCTGAAACAGTAACTAAAAGACCTTTTCCTTTTGTCCAAGCCTTTTCAATATCTGCCAACATTTTATTTTCATCTATAAGAACTTCCGGCAAATAAGTTAAAACTTCACAATTGGTAGCACGTGCCGCTAATGCAGATGCTGCCGTTACCCAACCTGCATTTCTTCCCATCAATTCAAGAACTACTACATGAATTGGTAATGCAGAAGCATCTAATGCTAATTCACATGCAGACTCTGCTGCGTATCTTGCTGCAGAACCAAATCCCGGACAATGGTCTGTAATATCCAAGTCATTATCCATGGTCTTGGGAATTCCGATTACCTTCACGTCTAATCCTTCTGCCTGTGCTAACTTACTTACTTTATTACAAGTATCCATAGAATCATTTCCACCATTATAGAAAAAGCAGCCAATCTCAAATTTCTTTAAAGTCTCAATTACAGTAGGATAATCCTCGTCTGTAAGTTTTCTGCGACAAGAACCAATTGCAGATGCCGGTGTGTACGCTAATTTTGCAATAGTAGATGCAGGAACATTTGTAAGATCAATCAAGTCACCCTTCAAAATTCCCTCTGCCCCAAATCTGGCTGCATAAATTTTATCAACTTTCCCACTGGTACGAGCAGCTTCTACAACACCTTGTAAAGAAGTATTAATTACTGCTGTTGGTCCGCCACCATGGGCTACTAATATATTTACACCCATTTTCTATCTCCTTATCTTAAATACCTGCTTTTTTATAACGTTCTGCCATTTCATCCAATGAAACTGTTTCCACAAGTGGAGCTTTACCAAAAGAGTCAAATTCTACAATTAAGGTGCCCACTGCTTCTTTTACTCCTCTTTCTACCGCATCAATGATTAATGCTACATCTTCGTTGGGAATATTACCATACATAACAGTATCCATGATTGGTGGTAAGAATACACGTGGATCAAAATCAGAAGTTTTACTTTCTAATAACTTCCAAATTGGAATAAGTGTATCATGTATTTTTAATTCAGGATTGTACCAGAATAATTCACGTAAATTTCTGGTTACTGCCAAACGGATATCTGTATCAACGTTAATTTTTACAATCCCAAGTTTAGAAACTTCTTTTAACTGTTCTTTTGAAATACCATAGGCATCTGTAATAGTTCCGCCTAATTCATTTATTTCTTTTACAATATACTGCGGAACGGTAGAAGAGCCATGAGAAACTAAAGCACAGAATAAACCTTCATGACGTAAGCATTCTTTCGTAGCAATGGCAATTTCTTTACGAATTTTTGCACCTGCTCCCTTATTTGCTCCATGTTTTGTTCCATAACTGATTGCTAAAGCATCACAACCTGTTTTTTTAACGAATTCAACGGCATCCATAGGATTGGTATAGGTAGATGTTTCAGAAAATACATGATCTTCTACTCCTGCCAAAACTCCTAACTCTCCCTCTACAGTTACTCCTCTTTTATGTGCCAATTTTACGACTTCACGAGTAAGCTCAATATTTTCATTGAATGGTAAGTGAGAACCATCAATCATAACAGAGGTATATCCTCCATCCATGGCTGCCAAACACGCCTCTATACTTTTTCCATGATCCAGATGTAATGCAATCGGAATAGAACTCTTCTCTCCATATTTTCTTACTGCATTGGCAATATTGTTTGCTCCAATTTTCTTATCTTCTAATGTTCCGTTAGCAAAATCTGTACGTCCTCCCATAAAGGCATTTGCCAAATCTGCCCCTTGAATAATTGCCGCTGAACGAAACATTTCATGAACTTCAATCACTGCTTTTGCTTGAGCAACAGCGTTCACATTAAATGCACCCTGTGCATAATTATACTTCTCTGTAGCTTCTAAAATTGCTCTCATTGGAACTAACATTTTTCTTTCCTCCTGTTTCCTCTCTCTTTATTTTTTATTTTTCGAACAGTTTTCCTGCAACAAAAACATCACATACCTGATATTCATCATTTAAAATGACAATATCAGCATTTTTACCATTATCAATAGAGCCTTTACTCTCAAAAATACCTAGTAATTTAGCCGGATTTTCAGAAAGCATCGGTATGATTTCTTCTACGGGTCTTTTGGTAAATGATAATAAATTTCTAAGAGCAGTATCCTGAGTTAACGTACTTCCTGCCCTCACTCCCGTATCTGCCAATTTTGCATCACCATCCACTACTACTACATCATTAACTCCAAGCTTATAATTACCATCCGGTAATCCTGCCGCCATAATAGAATCTGTAATAGCCACAACCTTATCAATACCTTTTGTCTTAATCAACAGGCGTACTGTTCCGGGATGAAGATGTCTTCCGTCACAAATCATCTCACAATAAATATCTGATTCCAGAACAGCTCCCATAATCGCCGGAAAATGTTGATGTAACAACTTCATAGCATTGAAAGTATGGGTACAGCAAGCAGCTCCCTTGTCAATGGCTTTCCATGCCGTATCATAATCAGCCCCGGAATGTCCGATTGAAACAGTAATCCCTAAATCTTTCATAGCGGGGATATCTTCTGTAATACCATCAACCTCCGGAGAAATTGTAATATATTTGATATTTCCCTCTGCTCTTTTTTGGTATTCTTCCAATAATGGCATATTAGGTTTTTGAAGCAAATATTCCGGCATAGCTCCTTTATATTCTACAGAAAGAAAGGGACCTTCTAAATGGATTCCCATAAGGTCTGATCCTTTACTATCTCTTTTTTTATGTTCTTTAAATTGATCGATACACCACTCTGTTTGTTCTTTTGTATCCGTCAAAATAGAACATAACCAGGAAGTGGTACCGCGGCTCGCCATGTGACAACATATTTTTTCAAGATCATCTGCAGTCGCAGCATTCACATCTACTCCTACTGCCCCATGGGTATGAACATCAATAAATCCGGGAACTACCATTTGACCTTTTGCATCATAACATTGTATTCCTTCCGGTATATTGATATCGGCTTCGCAAATTTCAATTTTTCCATTTTCTAATTTTAAGACTTTTTCTTCAAACTTATGATCAATAAATACTTTTCCGTTAATAATATAAGTAATTTGCATATTTCCCTCCCTATTATTCTTTCCTTACTATTCCGGTAAATTTGCTACAAACTCTGTCAGCTTTAAATTAATATCTGAATGGCTTTGAAGTAAACTTACTGGGAAATGAGCGCTAGGTTCTCCATAGGCTGCATGACGAACTACACTTCTATGCCAATCCCTAAAGCATCCCAAACGTATTTTTCTGGAATGATAAATTTCATTGATCCCTATGGTAATACAATATTTTGGCATATCATCTAGAGCCCCATTTAAATCTCCTATAGAATTAACTGCTCTTGTTTCTTTTGCAATTTCCAGTATTCTTGTTTTTTGCTGTAAGAATTCCTCAGGCGACATAGTATCATCTGCTTCATTAAATGCAACATGGCCATTAATTCCAACTCCTCCAAAACAAATATCTACCCCACCTAATTTTTCAATCAGTTCAGGAATATATGACAGATTATTAGGATCCGGAAATACTCTTTGTTCCTTTGGCATAACAAGCTCCTCCTCAATTTGGGAGTAAACTACTCTATCCATAAATCCTCTAAAACTTAATCTATTCTCTTTGGGTATCCACTGCTTATCATCTGTTAGGTATTCATCCATATTAATAAACCAGACATTTTTCAAGCTAATCTTTTCTTTATTAACTCTTTCTACAAAAAAAGGATATTGCCCTACAGGACCTACCGGACAAATAAACACTGTTTTTTTGGATTTTTCATTGTTTTTCTTTATTTCTTCTATCATTTCATCTGCCATTGTTCGAAATACCGTTTCGTTATCCTCCATTACTACAAGAGGTATTTTAGGAGAATTCAATAACTCCTCTTTATTGTAATAGTAATATTTGTGTTCCATCTTAATCTCCTCTTTCTTTCATTTTTATATTTTTGTAATTAAATAACTGTAATTACCTATGCATTACAAATACATTTTAATATGGCTAATGAAGCAGCTCCTACTGCTCCGTCAGTAGTCTTACTTTCATATGCCTCTACGGCTCCTAATTTGTATGTATGATTAGGAAACTTTAAAAGTTCCTGTGTCATTTTCAGTAACTCTTCTCTAATTTCTTTATTGTTAAACAGTCTTCCATGAAGAAATAATTTTTCCGGATTCATCAATATAGAAATATTCAATATCGCAATGGTCAAATATTTCAACGCATGAGATACGATATAACGAACTGCAAAATCTCCCATACTGTATGCCTTAATTATATGGTAAATATTTAAATCCTGTGGGTCAGCTACAAAATTATGAAGCAGAGAATTTTTATCATACAGAAAAATAGTAGCTGCACTTTCCAGCAATGCTTCTTCCGATGCCACAGTCTGCAGGCATCCTCTTCTCCCACACCCGCATTTTTTTCCATCCGGAACCGCTATGGAGTGAGATATTTCCCCGGAACCATAGGTGGTACCCACATATAATTCGTCTTCTGCAATATTGGCACAGAACATACCGTAACCTACATGAAACAATGCAAAGTTAGAAGGAGTATTCAAGGGATCCATAAGATACTTGGCCACTGCCATACATCTGACATTGTTCTCAAAAACTACCGGATAGGAGCAAATATCTCTTATCTTTTCTCCATCAAAATTTCTCCAGGTAGTTCTACTACATATAAGCCTTTTATTCTGTTCATCCATATGTCCAGGAACCGCAATCCCAAGTCCCAGAATCTTTTCTTTCCATTTTCCAATGCTATTTTCACAATTTTTAATTCGGGAAATTAATTCTTCCGTTATATTTTTCCCAATAATTTCTGTATGGGGACTGGAATCTGTATATAGAATTTCTCCTTTCAAATCAGTAGCACATATAGTCAACTGGTTAATAGTAAACTCAATTCCGATTACACATCCATAGGAAGGATTAATATCTAATGCGATCTTCCGTCTTCCCTGTGATTTCTTACTTTCTTCAATTTCTCCCAGTTCAAAGATAATTTCCTCTTTTACCATAAGAGCAACAGTTGTTGTAACTGTTGCCGGAGTAATACCTGTAAAATCACTAATCTCTTTTCTTGAAATCCCTGGGTTCCGGTAAATACATTCCAAAATCCTGTCTCTATTGGAATTTTTTATTATTTTAGATTTATACATATTTTTCTCCGATTATTTTAATTTAAATCCGGTATATTTTGTAGAAACCTCAATAATTCGATAGACATCCAAATACTGCTGAATCTCTTTTTCAATTCCTTGTACATAAACGCAAAACTCTTCATAATATTTGTTGGCAGCTTCTTCCTCTCCCATACTCAAATAATATAATGCCTTTGCCAGACGTTTACTATATTCTCCATGATATTTCAGATGTTCTAAATTTTTAGAATGCTGCTGAGACACGCTTTCTTGTAGTTCCACTATCCTTGGTAAAAATTCTTCTATAATAGTCTCAATTTGTCTAAAGTTATGGGATAACTGTGGTTGTACTCTCGGTCCATGACCATTGAAATAATTTGTATCACTTAAATCCGATAAACGTTGCAGATAGTTAATACATTCTTCTCCCGCCCTACCGTATAAAGCAGAAAAATATTTTCTTCTTAATGTTTCAAAATCACAATCCTTATATAAAAGACGATTTCCCATAATATAATTTGGCAGTCCTGTAGGTGTCATAATTCTTAATTCCTGACAACTCATATATCCATGGGACTTTAAAGTTTTTAACGCCTCTATATCGTCATAGATCACCTTTGATATTTTCATATATCCAAAATCACCGTAATGGGCTCTTCCCAACGGATAATCATAGAAGAATATTTCTCCTTCATAGGTATCTAACCATAATTTATACATCTCAAGATTTTCATCGATTTTTTGTGGTAGCATAAACCTATTTCTCTTATAAGGAGTTATCGTAACTTGAGGTAATTCTTTTGGATAAGAGTGTTCAAAATCTCTACTGATAGGTGCAAACATGAGGCAAAAACGTTCCGGATTTTTGATTCGTTCTTTCTGTGGAGCATATAATAATTCTTGATAAAGTAAAAATACAATTTTTGTCTGCATTTGTTCTTTTTCTAGTTTTTCATCAATACGATTTAAAATTTCTACATATTGATCTGACAAAATACTTTTTTTACAATTCTCACATTCACAAATATTATTACATTCATCCGCTAACCAGAAATGGATATAATCTGTTTCCCTTTCTTTTTTTGCAAACTCTACTACCAAATCTGAGATTCTTTCCTTTACTCGTTCAGAAGAGTAACATAAATTAGTATTGGCAGGAACATTTTTCCATAATTTTCGTTCTTTATTAATTAACGCTACCATCTCTTTAATGTCAGGACTTATTTCTTTTTTGCTTTCCTGCCATCCTGAACTATCAAATCCTAAACATTCTGCCGTCCATCCATGTCCCACCCTGTGTAATATTAACCCTCTTTTTTTCAGAGCCTCTATTACTGCTTCCAGCATAGTGTCTAATTCTTCTCTGGTCTTTTCTTCTAACTTCAGTGTGGGATTAAATATATGCTGGTACCAACGTTCAAAAAAAACATCCGGCTTTTTGAACTGTATAAAGAAGCTATTAAATCCCATTTTGGGAAGCCATTCTATAAACTCCAATACATTTTCTAAAGAGTTTGCGCCTTCAATACATACTCCCCGATGAAAATAATCAGCTTGTACAGACGTTTCTTCTATCTCCAGCTGCTGATAAGAAGAAATTTCAGGAATAATCTCTCCACTTTTCCCCGGATACGGAAACTCAAAACCAATTGCCCGGAGATAAGAATATACTCCCAGCAAAACACTTCTTGCATTGTTTCCTTGAATATATCCCTGCCTTTCTTTTACCTGATAAGAAAAGTAATCTTTTTTC
The DNA here is from genome assembly GCA_017520155.1 of Lachnospiraceae bacterium. Taxonomy (GTDB): domain Bacteria; phylum Bacillota; class Clostridia; order Lachnospirales; family Lachnospiraceae; genus SFDP01. The sequence goes on along the minus strand of JAFXGR010000181.1, from coordinate 3,447 downwards.
TCTTCTATCTCTCCCATAATTTCTAAGGTAAACGTATAGTCCTCATCCGTAAACTCATTTGTCACTTTTCCCATATAATAGGTAAGTTCCTTTTTCGCATAGGATAAAACAATATTTTCTTTTTCATCATTTGATTTTGTAAATATGATTATAACAATCCCCCATTTCTTATTTGAATCAAAACAATGATTTTTCTCTCTGTTTTCTACATCCGAGTTCCCCAATATAAATGTGTTTTAATAATTATATTTTATAATTAAATATCTCTACGGTCAACTCCCTTGTTTTCTATAATATTGCACAATATTTTAAATTATTTTTAAAACAATTTTCACAAAACTACTATTTTTATGTCTTGTTTATTGAAAGATTATAGTAATTCTGCTATAATTCATTCAAATAAGCAATAAGGGAAAGTTAAAGTTATTTCACTATATTAAATTATAACTTATAATCAATTATCCCTTTTATTTGCCTATTGAAATAGTTGGAAAGGAGATGCTTTTATGCAAAAAAGGAAAGGGAAGCTAGTTATTAATGATAAAGTATGGCTTTTAATATCCCTTGTTGTAGCGCTAATTGTTTGGTATTTTCTCTCTCTCGGAGAACAAACCCGACGAAGTTTTCCATTTTTAAACCAGGTAGTTCCTTCTGTTAAGACAATGATTGATCGAGGAGCTTTTTGGAAGGACATCAAAAGTAGTCTTACTTGTGTGTCAGTAGGATTTGGTTTGGGATTTATTACATCTTTGCCTATTGCTTTCTTGATGGCTTGGTATACACCGGTTCAAAAAATTATTGAACCATGGATAAACTTTATCCGTAATATTCCCGCTTTAGGATATGCGCCACTTTTAGTAATTATTTTCGGTGTTGGTCAGAAACCTGCTATTATCTTAATTTGGATTTGTACCTTCATGACTATGAGTATTACCATTTATCAGGGAATCAAAAATATTGATGCTACTTTAATTAAAGCAGCCCGCGTTTTAGGTGCCAATGACTGGGATATCTTCCTTAAGATTATATGTCCTGCTACTGTTCCTTTTATTATCACTGCTATTCGCCTTGGATTAAGTGCCGCTCTTACTACTCTGTTAGCTGCCGAATCAACAGGAGCACAAGCAGGAATCGGTATGAGAATTCGTTCTCTGGCAAACTCCTTTGATTCCCCTCCTATGTTGATGTACATCATATTGCTGGGTATCATTGGGTTAATTCTCGTTAAAATTGTTGATATTATTGAAAGGAAGTTAACAGGATGGCAGGAGAAAATCTAACAAAACTAAAAATTGATAACATTTATAAGGAATATGATACCCGTAATGGTAAAACTATTGCTTTAAATGGGGTTAATTTAGATATTAAAGAAAATGAATTTATCTGTGTAGTTGGTCCTTCCGGATGTGGAAAATCTACTCTTCTTAATATTATTGCCGGTTTGCTGGAGCCTACCAGCGGTTCTGTATTCCTGGACGGAAAAAAAATTGAAGGAACCGGTGTTGAACGTGGTGTTGTTTTTCAAGGCTATGCTCTTTTCCCATGGAGAACGGTTCTTCAAAATGTAATGTTTGGTTTAGAAATCAAAAAAATGCCTAAAGCTCAGGCAGAAGAAATTGCTCGTAAATATATTAAAGCTGTTGGATTAGAAGGTTTTGAACACTCTTTCCCTAAGGAATTATCCGGAGGTATGCGCCAGCGTGTAGCTATTGCCCGTGCTTATGCTGTTAACCCGGAGGTTCTTTTACTGGATGAGCCTTTTGGTGCTCTTGATGCCCAGACTCGTGTTCAGCTTCAGACAGAGCTTTTAAATACTTGGCAAAATGAGAAAAAAACCTGTTTCTTTATCACTCATGATGTAGATGAAGCTATCATTCTTGCTCAGCGTGTTATTATTATGAGTGCAAGACCGGGAAGAATTAAAAAGATTGTTGATATTGATATTCCTTATCCCAGAACTCAAGCAACTAAAACGGAGCCTAGATTTTTAGAGTTAAAAACAGAAATTTGGAATGAAGTATATCAGGAATTCTTAGAAGTACGTAAGTAAGATATTTACCGTTATAGACGGTTAAATATAAAAATGAAATGGAGGAAATAAAATGAAAAAAATGAAAAAAGCATTATCACTTATTCTTGCTTTAACCATGGCTCTTTCTATGATTGCTTGTGGTGGAAGCACAAATGAAGCTGCTGCTGAAGCACCTGCAGCTACCGAAGAAGCAGCTCCTGCTGAAACAGCTGCTGCTGAAGAAACTGAAGCTCCCGCTGAAGAAGTTGTAGAAACAGTTAAATTAAACGTAGCTTACATGCCTAACTACGCTTCCTTATGGTCTGTTCTCACAGCCATTGATCAGGGTTATTTTGCTGAAGAAGGATTAGAAATTACTTTATGGGAATTTGCTGACGGCCCTTCTGAAATAGCAGCTATGGAAGGTGGCAGTATTGATTTAGCTTATATCGGTCATGGAGCTCATAAGCTTTGTATCAATGGTCAGGCTCAGATTTTCTTACCTTCTTCCGTACATAGTACAGATAGAATCATCGTATTACCCAGCTCCGAAGTTACATCTATCGATGATATCTCTAATTTAAAAGGTAAAAAAGTTGCTTACAATGGTGGTTCTTCTTCTGAAACTGCTTTGACAGGTGCTTTAAATGCAGCCGGTTTAGCTATGGAAGATATTGAAGCTTTTGAAATGGATGCTACTAACATGGTTGCTGCTATGATGTCCGGTAGTGTTGATGCTTGTACAGCATGGAATCCTTACTCCAATCAGATTATGGAAAACTGTGAAGGTGCATTAGAACTTGAATTTGCAACCAACTCAGTTAACATGTCTAGCTGGATTTGTCTTCCCAGCTTTGCTCAGGAAAACCGTGATGTTTTAGTTCGTTACACAAGAGCACTTTTAAAAGGTATGGAATTTGCCGCTCAAGAAGAAAACTGGCCTTACGTAGTTGAATTATATGCAAAACAGTGTGCTAAAGACGTAGCTGCATGTGAAGTTGAAACAGGTGATGCAACTTGGTTCTCTTCTGAGTATATCAACACTTCTATCGCTGATGGAACATTTGATGATTTATATACACGTCAGCAACAGATGTTTATCGAAAACGGTGCTGTAGAAGCAGAAGTTGATTTAGCTGATTACATTCTTTTTGATGTAATGCAGGAAGCATTAAACTAACTAAATAAATCTCTCAAAAGGTAATCAGTTCCTGCTGATTACCTTTTCAGAGTGTAGACAAAGTGAATATTAAAAATAACCTCTGTATATTAAATGTAATGTTATGCAGAGGTTATTTTTTATGAATTATGTTATAATTAGGGAAAGACTTGAATTTTACGGAGGGTTAAATATATGTTACCTACAGCCGAAGAAGCAGAAAAAGAACTAAAATTGGCAGGGGAATTAAATCCCGGTCCATGGATAAAACATTCTA
>JAFXGR010000180.1 GCA_017520155.1 Lachnospiraceae bacterium | reverse complement strand
GGCCAATGTTTTAAAAATCTGGTTTGAAGGAGGAGAAAGCTTAGTTGTTCGTCCTTCAGGAACGGAACCTAAAATAAAGTTTTATCAAGAAAAGATAGTATAGAGAGGAATGATTAGAGCTAAAGGAGATAGATGACGGTTTGTGTCTACTATTTTGACCCTCGCCATGATATAATTTTTCAGAAAAATAGGTTTACCGGAATGGGAAAAGAGCGTTTAGATGTGGAATTTAATGAGAAACTACAGGAATTGAGAAAACAGAAAGGACTCACACAGTGTGTAGGGGAATTTTTGTTGACAACAAAATAAGAGGACAGTGGGAAAGGCACTTTTTCAGGCTCTTAATCATAGATTAGATTAAATGAGCTTGAGGGGGCCTTTTTTTGCAGACATTTTTAAAACCACTGACAGGAAAAGAAGAAGCCTGTTTTCTGGAAATGTTAATGGGGGAAGATGAGGAAAAGAGTAAATGGGCTCAGGGGATTTTGATTGAGAGAAATCTTCGCCTGGTGGCCCATATCGTAAAAAAATATCAGCAGCCGGAAGTAGAAACGGAAGATTTAATTTCCATAGGAACAGTAGGTCTGATAAAGGCAGTACAATCTTTTAATCCAAAAAAGCAGTCGAAGCTGGGAACATATGCGGCCAGATGTATTGAGAACGAAATCCTAATGTATTTCAGAAGCAGAAGGAAGGTGTCAAGAGAGGTATCTATCTATGAACCGGTAGGTACCGATAAGGAAGGAAATGAAATTAACCTTCTGGATATTATTGAAGGAGAGCAAAGAGATTTTGCAGAGGTAGTACAGCTAAAGGAAGATACGAAGAAGTTGGATCTTTTATTGGATCAGGTATTGGATGAGAGAGAAAGGGAAATTCTTTTGATGCGTTACGGGTTACGTGGATATAAAGAATTAACGCAAAGGGAAATTGGGGATAAATTAAAGATTTCCAGAAGCTATATTTCAAGAATAGAGAAAAAAAGTCTGCAGAAATTAAAAACTGCCCTGCATACTTGTACCATTTAGCAATAAAAAACACCCTCACAAAGCGGTGAGGGTGTTTGCTATATTTCATGTTTATTTTGCCTGTTCAAGAGCTAGGGTTACTGTGGTAATATCACAAACCTCAGTAGGACCGTAGTACTGAATAGCACCGGGATATACGAAGCTGGTTTCCACAGCCCATTCTTCACGATGTGCTTCGAAGAATTTGAAAGGAGCTCCTTCTAATTCAACTAAAGCTTTTTTAATAACAGGCTTATCTTCGCCATGTCTTCTCTCAATATTCATCATTTTAGTAATAGGCATACCACCGGCTACCCATTCATTTGCAGGCTGAGAAAGGTTGGATACCTTGGATAAATATCCGTTGTAGCCATACTGAATCAGCATAAATGCATTATATCCTAAGGAGTAGCAGTAGTCAGCATCAAAGTTAGAAGGGAAAGCACATCTTCCTTCATATCCTAAGAAATGATGAAGAGCATTGAATTTACCGGTGTAAGTTCCGGCAGCCTTTCTTGCATCTAATTTATCCTTTACCAGAGCAGAGAATAATTTTTCAGATTCAATTAAGGAAACCTGTACGTTTCCGTGAGGGTCTCTTTCTAAGAATAACTGCTGCTGAATAGCTTCAGGAAGGATAGCAAATACTTCCATAGATTCTTTTGTTAATCCGTTTTCAATAAAGGCATATTTTTCTTTCCAGGTAGGAAGAGCATTGAAATCATCTGCTTTACTTCCTGCAAGAAGCTCATTAATTTCATGAATTAATACAGAAAATTCAGGAACGAATTCTACAACACCTTCAGGAATAATCGCAACACCGAAATTCATTCCTTTAGCTGCTCTTTTTTCTACAGAATCAGCAATGTAGTCTGCAATCTGGGAAAGAGACATTTTCTTTTCAGCAACTTCTTCGGATACCAGGCAGATGTTAGGCTGTGTTTTTAAAGCACACTCTAAGGCTACGTGAGAAGCGGAACGACCCATAACTTTTACGAAATGCCAGTATTTTTTTGCAGAGTTAGCATCTCTTTCAATGTTTCCGATGATTTCACTATATGTTTTAGTTGCAGTGTCAAAACCGAAGGAACATTCAATATCTTCGTTCTTTAAGTCACCATCAATTGTTTTGGGACATCCGATTACCTGAACACCTGTGTTGTTAGCAGCAAAGTATTCAGCAAGAACAGCAGCATTTGTATTGGAATCATCACCACCAATGATAACAACAGCGGTAATACCGTGTTTTTTACAAACTTCAGCAACAACAGCAAACTGTTCGTTAGTTTCTAATTTGGTTCTTCCGGAACCGATAATGTCGAAACCACCTGTATTTCTGAACTCATTGATATATTCATCATCAAAAACTAAGTAGTCATCTTCGATTAATCCACTGGGACCACCCTTAAAACCATAAAGTTCATTTTCTTTATTAGTAGCCTTTAATGCATCATAGAGACCACAAATTACGTTGTGTCCTCCGGGAGCCTGTCCACCGGAAAGAATAACACCTACGATCTGTTTTTTTGCCTCAGAAGTATTCTGGCCCTTCTGGAAAGTAATTTCCTTTTTACCGTAAGTATTAGGGAAAAGTGCTTTGATTTTCTCTTGATCTGCTACACTCTGAGTTTCTCCGCCTTCCTTAACACAGATATCTGCGATACCGTTTCTTAACATTCCCGGAAGCTTGGGAGTATACTCATATCTTGCTTTTTGCAATGATGAAATATTCATAGTTATCATCTCCTTTTAATATTTTTCAGCCTAATTCTAATATATTTTAAGGATAAAGTAAACCAGAAATTCCAAATTACAGGGAAATACTCCCAAATAGAGAAAAAGGATTGCAGAAGAAAGAAAAAGGGATAAAATAATAATAAAGGTGATTGCACAGGAGAGGAAGAGAGATCGTGACAAAGTTTTTACAGGATATTACTGAGTTTATTTTTTTACAGGACAAGCCCAAAAAGGCGGATGTTATTTTTATTCCCGGATCTAATGAAGGAGACTTGGCACGCAGGGCTGCAGAGCTGTATCATGAAGGCTATGCCCCTCTTATTGTACCCTCCGGCAAATATGCAAAATGGATTGGCCATAATTTAGTAAAAGAGTATGAAACGGAAAGTGATTACTTTGAAGCAATTTTGCTCCATGAGGGAGTTCCAAAGGAGGCTGTTTTAAAAGAAAGAGAAGCTACTTATACTTATGAAAATGCTATTTTTACGAAAAAGCTTCTGGAAAAAAGAGGGATAGAAGTAAAAACTGCCATCCTTTGTCCACAGGCTTATCACGCCAGAAGAAGCAAGCTTTATTATCAAGTCCTTTTTCCGGATACAGAGATCCTTGTTTGTCCTACCGTTACCAAGGGGATTTCAAGGGAGAACTGGTTTAAAAGTCCGGAAAAGATTGATAAGGTACTAAGTGAGCTGGAGCGCTGCGGAAGCCAGTTTCATGAAATTGTAGAGCAGTACGGCAGGATGGAGACCTAGTGCAACGGTTTCAAATTAACTGCACTAGGGAAGGAGTTGAGGAATCTCCCATAATCAAGAATATATAAATTGCTTATGGGGGAAGGGATAAGGGCAAATTGTAATCTTAATCTTGTATCATAAGAAAACATATGCTATAGTATTTTCATTCAAGTTAGTGTACTAAACAAATCAAATTTTTCTAAAAATTTCTCATTATCTAAACAATATCTTTTTTATTCCAAAGCAAACAGTAAAAAGTGATAAAAACCTATAGGAGGAAGTTTATGTTTTGTAAAGTAAATACAGGAGGAATCCACGGAATTGACAGCTTTTTAGCCGGTGTGGAAGTAGATACCTCTCAGGGCTTACCGGGCTTTGATCTGGTGGGCTTATTAAACAGTGAGGTGAAGGAATCAAAGGAACGGGTAAGAGTTGCCTTAAAAAATTCCGGTTTTCCTTTACCGCCCCAAAGGATTACGGTAAATATTTCACCGGCAGATATTCGAAAGGAAGGATCCGCATATGATCTTGCCATCGCCATTGGGATCTTAGTCAGCATGGAAAAATTGCCCTTGGAGGTATTGCAGGATACCTTGCTGATTGGAGAGCTGGGATTGGATGGAAGACTTCGTCCGGTAAAGGGCATTCTTCCCATTATGCTGATGGCAAAGGAGGAGGGGATGAAGCAATGTATTCTTCCTTGGGAAAATGCACAGGAAGCTGCAGTAGTAGAAGGAATTAAAACTATTGGTGTAACGTCTTTGGAGGAAACTATTCTCTTCTTTTTGGTAGAAGAAGAAAAAAAGGAGGCTTTTATTTTTGGGAAAAAAGAGGAAAAAAATCAGGAAATAAAAGAAGAAGAAGGAAAGAAAGAGGATTTTTCTGATATTCAAGGGCAGGAACTGGTAAAAAGGGCTGCAGTTATTGCTGCTGCCGGCTTTCATCATCTGTTGATCTTAGGACCTCCCGGTGCGGGAAAAACCATGATTGCCAAACGAATCCCCTCTATTTTACCGCCGCTTTCCCAGGAAGAAAGCTTGGAAGTATCAAAAATCTACAGCGTTTCAGGCTTATTAAAGCAGGAAAAATCTTTAATTACCACACGTCCCTTTTTACATCCCCATCATACCATTTCAAAACAGGCTCTGGCCGGAGGAGGAAGAATCCCAAGACCGGGGGTGCTTAGCTTAAGTCATCGGGGAATTTTATTTCTTGATGAGCTTCCGGAATTTGGAAGGGAAAACATTGAAGTTTTACGCCAGCCTCTGGAAGATAAGGAGGTACAGATTGCCAGAAGCTTTGGCAGTGTTACCTATCCTGCAGACATTATGCTGGTGGCAGCCATGAATCCCTGTCCCTGTGGATTTTTTCCCGACAGGAATCGGTGTAACTGCAGCGAAAATGAAATTCGAAAATATCAGGCCAGGATTTCCGGTCCTATTTATGACCGGATAGATTTATGTGTAGAGGCAAAGGCTGTTGAGCTTCACCATCTGCAAAAGCCTCAAAAACAGACTACCAGCAAAGAATTAAAGGAAATAGTATTAAGGGCCAGAAGCTGCCAGCTGAAACGGTATGAAAATGCAAAATATCTTTTTAATTCTCAATTGGAGCCAAAGGATATAGAGGAAT
>JAFXGR010000179.1 GCA_017520155.1 Lachnospiraceae bacterium | reverse complement strand
CGATCCGGTCCAAAATTAGGTTCTATTTTTTTGCCCAATGCCTTACAAAGATCATAGTAGATATCAATTAAATATTCTCTTCCGCCGTAGGCTATATTAAAGGCTTCTCCTGCTGCCTCAGAGGGCGCCAGGCAGGCCTTTAAATTAGCTTCAATTACGTTATCAATGTAGGTAAAGTCACGGGACTGCTTTCCATCTCCGTTAATAGTAGGCACCTGATCGTTAATTAGCATTTTAATAAACTTAGGAATTACTGCTGCATAAACACCATCCGGATCCTGATGTCTTCCGAATACATTAAAATAACGCATGCCGTAGGTATCCAGTCCATACAGCTTTTTATACAGCTTACCGTATTCTTCATCTACCCGTTTTGTTAAGGCATAGGGGGAAAGAAGATTTCCTTCCTGACCTTCTACCTTGGGAAGCACCGGATGGTCTCCGTAAACAGAGGAACTGGAAGCGTAAACAAATTTCTTTACTCCCTTTTGTCTGGCAGCTTCCATCATATTCAGGGTTCCTCTAATATTTACTTCTTCATAAAACAAAGGCATTTCAATACTTCTTGGTACACTTCCCCATGCTGCCTGATTTAAGACAAAATCAACTCCCTCACAGGCGGCAAGACAGGTGTCCAGATCTCGGATATCTCCTTCTATAAAAGTATAATTATCTCTATCCTTCAAACGATTTACATTTTCAATTTTTCCGGTAGACAGGTTGTCCAGGCAACGTACCTGATATCCCATATCTGTGATTGCCTCACATAAGTTGGAGCCAATAAATCCTGCTCCTCCCGTTACTAAAAATACACTTTCCTTTGGAAAAACTAAATTTTTATATCCCATTTCTCATCCTCTTTTCCGGGCACATAGTAGGTCCATTTAATCATATCATCTATAATAATTCATACTATTCTACCACAAAATAAAGGCAGTTGCAAAAAATCTTTGCAACTGCCTTTTCCTTATTCTTTTATTTTTACATAAATTATCTTTAAAAACTCATTCTTAGGATTGGGAACAGTGTTCACCTCCAAGAATTTATAACTTCTAATCAGGTGACTAAGCTTAGAGTATTTGTAATTTCGAGGATCAAAACCAGGAAATCTTTTGGACAGAAGTACACCGATTTCCGACTGATTTACCCATCCGTTATCGTCAGAAACCTGATGAATAATGGATTTAATTTCCTGCCCTATTCTTTCCTTAGAAGGAATGGAAGACTCTTCTGTCAGATTAAGATCATTCTCCTCCTTCTTTTCCTCTTCTGCAGCATTTTTATTTTGCTGCTCATTTTTACTCTTTTCCTGACTCTTCTTTTGTACAATTGTTTCTGCCTGATGCTTTTTCTCTTCTTCCTCTGCTACCTCTTCTTTTAATAAGAGATCAAGATATTTGAAATGCTCACAGGCTGCTACTAAAGAGCCAGGGGTTTTTTGCTCTCCCATTCCGATTACCAGCATACCGGCTTCCCTAAGCCGGTTAGCCAACCGGGTAAAATCACTGTCTGAGGTTACAAGACAAAATCCATTAACATTACCGGAATATAGTATATCCATGGCATCAATAATCATGGCCGAATCGGAAGAATTTTTCCCTTTAGTATAGCCATATTGAAGAACAGGAGTTAGAGCATAAGTTCGCAGTACATCCTTCCAGGCAGACACACCGGAGCTGGTAAAATCACCATAAACACGTTTATAGGTAGGTGTACCAAATTCATTTAATTCATCCATAATTAACTTAATATATTTTCTGGAAATATTTTCTGCATCAATTAACAATGCCAACTTGTCCTGTTTTTTCATCTCATCCCCCAATTGATCGTTTTCTTTTTAAGAAAGCTATGACTAACACTTATCTTAGAAATCACAATAATTCCCTATTATCTTCCCTCTTTATAATCTCCAATAAGAAAATTCTTCATCACTGTATTCTTTTCGATTCAATAAGCCCTTAATATCTGCAAGAACCTTAATTTTATTTTCCGGATTAAAAAATTCTTTTATCTGCTGTTTATCCAGCTTTAAAAATTCATCATGAGCTACCGCAATAATTACCGCATCCATATCCTTTACCTCTTCCATAGAAGCGAAGGTAATGCCGTAGTGATGTAAAGCCTCTTCCTTATCTGCCGTAGGATCTACTACCATAGGTGTAATTCCGTACTCTCTTAATTCATTATAAATATCAATTATTTTGGTATTTCTGGTGTCCGGACAGTTTTCTTTAAAGGTAAAACCAAGAATAGCTACTTTTGCCTTATTTACCGGCAGATCAGCCTTAATAATATTTTTTACCACACTTTCCGCCACATATTTTCCCATATCATCATTAATTCTTCGACCGGACAAAATAATCTGAGAATGGTATCCCAGCTGTTCAGCCTTATAGGTCAGATAGTAGGGGTCTACACCAATACAATGCCCTCCAACAAGGCCGGGGAAAAATTTCAGAAAATTCCATTTTGTTCCTGCAGCCTCCAGTACTGCCTTAGTATCAATGCCCATTTTATTAAAGATAATAGACAGCTCATTCATAAAAGCAATATTGATATCTCTCTGGCTGTTTTCAATCACCTTAGCTGCCTCTGCCACCTTAATGGACTCCGCTTTGTGTACTCCTGCCTCTACCACCAGCTCATAAACTTTTGCTACTTCTTCCAAGGTTTCTTCATCCATACCGGATACAATTTTTGTAATGGTTTCTAGGCGATGTACCTTATCTCCGGGATTGATTCTTTCCGGAGAATAACCGATTTTAAAATCAACTCCACAGGTAAGACCGGACTCCTTTTCCAAAATGGGAACACAAATATCTTCTGTTACTCCCGGATATACGGTAGATTCAAAGACCACTATAGAGCCCTTAGTAAGGTTTTGTCCCAGTAATCTGCTGGCACCTTCCACAGGAGTAAGATCTGGGGTATGATCATCATTTACCGGTGTAGGTACTGCCACAATATGGAATTTTGCTTCCTTCAGTCTGGCAGGATCTGCAGTAAATTCCACGGTGGTTTTACTGATCACTTCATCTCCCACTTCCCTGGTAGGATCAATTCCGGACTGATATAACTTAATTTTTGCTTCATTTAAATCAAATCCTACTACTTTTACTTTCTTAGCAAAGGCTACAGCAATAGGCATTCCCACATAGCCTAAGCCTACCAGAGATATTTTTTCTTCTCCTGCTACAATTTTTTCATATAAGCTCATGTCATACTCCTATCTGCCTATTTCAAGCTTAACTCTCTGTAATAGGCTCTTTTTCTATAACTTTTTTACTAATACCACTATATTAATTAAATTTATTTTTCCTTCACTACATTTGAAGGCTAATTTCCTTTAAATAAATTTCTACCACCTTATTCCGATCAAATTCCTGCTCCATTTTTTCTCTAGCTTTTTCTCCCATTATTCTTTTGTCTTCATAAGACATGGACAAAAATTTTTTTACAGCTTTATATAAGGCCTCTTTATTTTCCGGTTCAAAACCATAACCTGTAATCCCTTCCGTAAAGCCTTCTCTACATCCCGGAATATTACTTGCCAAAACCGGTCTTCCTGTTGCTGATGCTTCTAATATTACATTATTCATTCCTTCATGGTAGCTTGGCATAATTACTGCATGACATTTTGTATAATAGGGATGAATCTCTTTTTGATATCCTGCCAAATAAAGGTAGCCCTTTTTTATTAATCTTTCCACCTGGCTTCTATAATCTTCTTCATAATTCCCTACGATTTCAAAAATAACGTTGGAATTATGAGTACATATTTTCTCTATGGTATACAAAAGCTCATCCATACCTTTTTCCCGCATCATTCTTCCCACAAAGGTAAGACGTATTTTTTCTTTTTGGGAAGGATATTTTTCTTTTTTATGACGAATCAGATTAACTCCGGAACCGGGAAGTAAAGCACTTTTTTTACCTTTGATGTTAAATTCTTCAAACAACTGTCTGTTTCGATTATTTTGAAAAAATATGCAATCTGCTTTTTTCAATGCCTGTCTATAAAGAAAAATTACTACTTTTTTTATTATCCCTTCATTTTCAAAGGCCGATCCCAAGCCGGTAATATTGGCTAGATAAGGGATTTTCAAAAGTCTGCAGCAGATTCCTCCATAAATATTGGGTTTTATGGTATAGGTTAGAACGATTTGTGGCCGTATTTTTCTTATCAGCGTATAATAATCAAAAATTAAGCCTAAATCTTTCTTAGGATTAATTCCTCTTCTGTCCAAAGATGTATGATGTAAAATACAGCCTTCTTCTTTTAACTGCGGAATATCCCACTCATCCGGAAGGCTAACATGTACTTCATACATTTTCAATAGTTCTAGAAGTAATTCATTTCGAAAATCATAAAGGCCGGAAGCATTATTGGCCAAAATCAAAATTTTTTTCTTCATTTTAACTTTCCTGCCACTTTATTCTATTTATCTGTAACAGTTCAGCCTTAGGACTTCCTGTTACATTTATCTTTCACTATTTGTATAGGTCTGTTTTTATTTTTCCTCTATGATCATAATTTCATTATATTTCATCATTACCTTATGTTCTTCATATTGTCCGATTATTTTTTCATTTACCTTACCACAAAGGTTATTCTTAATCAATGACATATGATCTGCACCACAGGCATAAGCATGAGGATAGCCCCCTCCAAATCTGGGATTTACCTCTGAGAAATAATAGCAACCATTATTCTCAAAAATATCAATATCTATTTGTCCCGTAAATCCATTTTCCACAACAAATTCTTCTACTTTTTTAAAAAGAGTTTCATCTTTAAAGGAAATGGCCTTATCTGTTTCACCTGCCCGCATTACCAATTTCTTTTTGGCAAAAATAGATACCACTTCTTTACTAAGAAGATCGATATAGCAATCAATTCCCAGCTCCTGTCCTGCCATAAATTCCTGAATCATCATAAAGTCTCCCCGGGAAAAAAGAAAGTCCAACATTTCTTCATTATCTGCTCTGGAAATTTGCATACTGGCACTTCCCTTAGCCGGCTTCACAAAAACAGGATAGGAAATTTTTCCCTCTCTGTAATCTTTTTTAAATTCCTCCAGACTAATATAGGATTTAGCACATGGATAATCATGCTCCTTCATCCACAAATACATCTCCCATTTATTCAATGTTCTTTCACATAATTCATAGGAGGAGCCAATGACTCTTACTCCCAGCTTTTTAAAGTCATCTTCATGCTTTGCCAACAGAGAAAGCTCCGGATCAATGAGAGATAATACTCCGGTAATCTGTTCTTTTTTACAAATATCAAAAACCACATCTATGTAGCCCGTTTCCGTCATCCTAGGAACAACATAGTGATGATCTCCTTCATATAGTGCAGGTGCATAAGGGCTGCAATCCGTTGTAATTACTTTTCCTTCTTCACCAAAGGCTTTTCGAAAATACTGAACTACTTTATTTCTTGTTCCACAGCTTAAAATCAAAAGATTCATTTTATCCCCTAACCTCCGCAATATTCGTTTTCACTCCAAGCCCTTCTTACCAATTGGCATTCACCTTTATTTTCCACATATACCCGTGGAAAATACCGGATAAACAATGGTGTCAGGCACATGGTATAGCCTCCTACCTTTTGAAAGGAAATTCTGTCTCCTTCTTTTAGCTCCTTTTGATTTTCCAAAGCAAATAAACGATCGTTTTCCATACAGGTAAGACCACATACTATCTGCTTTTCCCTTACCTTTCTATCCATAGCTTCCTGACTAAAATTTTTATCTTTCTGACTGTCTTTTTCTTCTTGCTGTGAAGTATATTCTATCTGATAAAAATAGCTGCTTTTGGAATGTAAGGGATCAACATCAATTCGACTTCCATCCAGGGTAACAATACGGTTTGCATAGGTATCTCTAACATCTACCACCGTAGAAATAAATTCTATGGGAGGAGTAATAATAGAAGTCCCCGGTTCCATAATCAGCATTGTGTTCTCAGGTAAAAAGCCTGCAAGAAGCTCTTCCCTAATAGCTTTTACATAATCAGGAAATTGAGGTCTATTTTTCATTCCTCCAAAATAACCTCCCCCTATATCGATATATTCCGGCCTCAAGCCATATTTTTCTTTTATTTCACATGCTTTTTTTGCCAGATTGCGATAAATAGCCACACTGCGAGTTTTAGAGCTTACATGAAGGTGAAGTCCGGACAGCTTTATTCCCAGCTTTTCCAATTCCTCTATGGCGTCCTTCAATTCTCCTGTTTCATAAGAAAAGCCAAAGCGACTTCCTTCCTCACCGGCTGAAGTCTCTTTTGGTGTCATTTCTTCCAGATTAAAATTTACTCTAAGTCCGATTTTAAACTTAATTTCTTTGGTTAAATCAGCACTTTCCTGCCATTCTCTTAACCACCTTAATTCTCTCTTGGCATCCAGATTAATAATGGCTCCTATAGAAAGAGCATCAAAAAAGCTTTCTTTTCCTTTTACCGGTCCATTATAAATAATATTGGTATACCCGAAGCTTTTTGCAAGCCTATATTCATCCTCCGATACAACCTCCGCATAAAAACCGTATTTTTTCATTTCTTCTACAAGAAAGGGCAGAGAATTTGTCTTAAAGGAATAGCCTATAATATAATTATTCCAATAGTTTTGCAGCGATTCCTTCAATAAATCTATTCCTTGTTTTAATTCTTCCTGATGTATCACATAGCAAGGAGTTTGTAATTGATTCCTGTTCATCCTCTTTTCCTTCCTTATCACTTAACTTAATGGGCTTTTTATGTTCTTCTCACTTTAAGTTATCTTTGTTTCTTTATCCCTTCGTTCTTCCCATAAATAGCACTCTACGGCATTACTGTCTACAGACACATCTTCTTTTTTCACTACTACCATAACTGTTTTTATGAGAATTTTTAAATCCAGTATAAAGGAAAGATTTTTCACATAGAAAACATCCTTTTCCAAGCGATGATCCCATCCCAGAAAATTTCTTCCGTTTACCTGGGCATATCCCGTTAAGCCGGGCCTTACACTATGTCTTAATTTTTCTTCCTCCCGATAATAGGGCAGATATTCTACCAATAAAGGCCTTGGTCCCACCAGACTCATGTCTCCCTTTAAAATATTCCATAATTCCGGCAGTTCATCCAGACTGGTGGCCCGAAGCAGTTTTCCAAAAGAGGTTAATCTTACTTCATCCGGTAGTAAATTCCCTTTTTCATCCTTAGCATCCGTCATGGTTCTGAATTTACAAAGGGTAAAAATTTTTTCATCCTTTCCGGGACGCTTCTGATGAAAAATAATGGGGCTTCCTAATTTAACTCTTACCAATATAGCTACTGTAAGAAATACAGGAGAAAGTAAGATTAAAGCCATTCCTGATATTAAGATATCTAGGAATCGTTTCCCAAATTTTCTATACATTTCTTTCTCCTTCCTTTACTACTTTTTTAGGTTATATCATGGCTCTTATTTTTTTGGATATTTACTAGTGTAACGGTTTCTAAATAACTATACCATTCACATAGAATATTTTTCTGAGAGTGAAGTTCAAAAAATGTAGGCGTAGCGGGCTACGCTGAGGCTTTTTGAATCTTTGCTATCAGGAAAATAGGCATGTGATATGGT
>JAFXGR010000178.1 GCA_017520155.1 Lachnospiraceae bacterium | reverse complement strand
TTCAGCTCGAAAACAGTGCTAAAGCACAGTTTCCTCGCTGTGGCAGAGCGCCATATGCCAAAAAGATATAAAATACTGTTCAGTGAGCAAGCTCCCACACAGTATTTTATATCTTTTTGTCGCATGGCTGAACTGTTACAAATAACGTAAAGATAGCCCTTCATTCTTGGGTTTCCTGTTATAGGCCATACCCACACTTTAAGTGGGTATAGCCTGGTATGTCTCAAACTAAGATGACTTTTTTTCTTAAAAACTTTTTGCCCAGGTAACCAGGGAATTATGATATATATTTTCTATAATATCCTGTTTCATTCTCTCCGTCACCGGACCATTCTTTCTCATCTTTTCGTAAATTACTGCCTGAAGCTCTTCTATGGACATTTCCTCATAGCGTTTACTGTGATCAATCTCCACCCATTCTGAGCCACCCTTTGTTCCCTCTGTCTTCTGTGCTGTTTTTTCCTCTGCTTTTTTTCCCTCAAGAGCTGTTTCTTCTTTTTCTTCTGTATCCGAAATCTCTTTGCTTTCTTCCTTCTCTCTTACTGAGGAATCAGAAGCTTGTTTTTCTTCATCATCTTTTTGATTTTTCTCCGGTTTTCTTTCCGTTAAACTTAACACCGGATTCCCTTCCTGTTGTCCCAGTTCTATCCATACTTCTCCCTGACAGGCAGGCAGAGTAACAAAAAGTCTTTCCCCTTCTGCCTCCACAATCTCTCCTGAAAGCAACCCTTGATACTTTCCTGATTTTTCTACCGGTAAAGTAAGGTTTGCCGGGTTTTCATCATTGTTTACTGCGGTATAAAGGGACTGTCCCTTCCATCTTCTCACAAAGGCATACTGGCGATTGGTTAAGCAAAGCTCTTCAAAGCTGCCGTAGGCAAAAGCTTTATATTGATTACGCAGCTTTCCCAGACGGGTAATCAGCCCTACATAAGTTTCATTCTTTATCCATTCCTTCAATTCTAACCTTGGACGTAAAGAATCATCACTTCCTTTTTCTTTCCTTCCTTCTATTCCAAACTCTGATCCATAATAAAGAGAAGGAATCCCCGGTAAAGTATAAAGAAGGATGTGTACCGGCACAAAATGATCTTTATTTTGCAGCTTTGTATAAATTCTTTCCACATCATGATTATCAACGAAGTTATAGAGTTTAACATTTCCGTTTTTAAACATATCATTTAAACGTTTTACTGTATGGGCTATTTCAAAATAATTGTGATCATTATGGCCTGAATACAAAGCCTTGTGAAGCTGATAATTTGTTACACTATGAAGTGTTCCTTCATTGGCCCATTTGTTATAGTCTCCGTGGATTACTTCTCCCATAAGCCAAAAATCCGGTTTTACCTCTTCTGCAACCTGACGGAGCATCTGCATATAGGAAAAATCCAATACGTCTGCAGCATCCAGACGTATTCCGTCAATATCAAACTCCTTTACCCAAAAGCGAACTACATCGGCTATATATTCCTTTACCTGAGGATTTTTCTGGTTCAGCTTTACCAGTAAATTATAACCTCCCCAATTTTCATAGGAAAATCCGTCATTATATTCTGTATTGCCGTAAAAATTCACATTACAGTACCAATCTTTGTAGACTGAATTTTCTCTGTTTTTCTTAATATCCAAAAAGGCAAAAAAATCTCTTCCTGTATGATTAAACACACCATCCAGGATTACCTTAATGCCTTCATTATGACAATCTGCCACAAACTCTGTAAGATCCTTATTTTCTCCCAATCTGCTATCCAGCAACCGGTAATCTGTAGTCTCGTATCCATGGCCCACCGACTGAAACAAGGGACCGATATAAATCGCATTACACCCGATATTCTTAATATGGCCAATCCAATCCTTTAATTCCTTAAGCCTGCAAACCGGGGACCCATAGTTGTTTTGTTTTGGTGCTCCCGTTAATCCCAGAGGATAGATATGGTAAAATACTGCCTCTTCATACCAAGTCATAATTTTTCTCCTTTTCTTAAATTTTCTGTCTCTCCTACTTCCCAATCCTCAATATGCAGGTCAAAATAATACCATAAATTGGGAAATTCCGGTCTGGGAATATCCAAATGCGTATGATTATAGATTACATACTGAGGCACGATAGCCAGAGGTATTTTATAAATACACTCCAATTCCCTCTTTTGCAGCTGTTCATAAAGTTCTTTTCGTTCATAGGCCCAAAGACTTCCGTTTAACTTCCCTACAAGGGAATCAAATTCTGTCCTTCCTGAAAGTACCTTTGACCACAGTGGATTACTGCTGGCATATTCATAATACCATTCACTGTAATCCACAGCTGCAAGATTTTTCAATCCAATATTATACCAATCTGTATCCACCCACATTTTATCTGTTTGGGTACTTTGTATAGGTACTACATCAACCTGAATTCCCAGCTGATTCCAGCTTTGTACAATCCTATTTATTAATTCCAAGGAAATTTCATCATGACTGTAATGAGTTAACACTAAAGTCTCACTGAAATCAAAATTTTCTTCTTCCAATATTTGTCTTGCTTTTTCCGGGTTATAATTCGTCTCCTCATCTTCACTTACTCTGTACCAGAATGAATCTTTTTCAATTCCCGTATTAATGGGAATAGCCGCTCCCTGATAAACCTCATCAATAATCCTCTTTCTGTCCAATCCCAGATAAAGAGCGTAACGAATTTTTTGATTCTTTAACAGCTCTCCTGTTTTTCCTGTTTTGCCATCTATATTAAACATAAGATAACGATAATAAAGATTGTTGCTTCTTACCACCTTATAAGAGGAATCTTCCATGTATTTTTTTACCATAATGGGATCGGAAGTCATGGCAAAATCAAAGCTGTCCTCTCCCGGATTATCTAAAATCACAAATCTGATAATATCTATATTAGGAAGTCTACCGTTATAATCTGTGTTCTTCTCCAGTACAATCTCCTTATCTCTTCGTTCTTTTACCTTATAAGGTCCGCTTCCAATAGGATTTTCCCAAAAGCTGCTGTTTTCAATATCGTCCGGTTTTACTCCTTCAAAACAATGTTTTGGTAAAATTGCCAATTGTGCCAATCCTCCCAAAAAATCATCATCTCTGGCTGTAATTTTAATAATTAAATTTTCTCCTTCGATACGAACTCCTGAAAGTTCTTCACTTATGCCATTTTCAAATTCCTCAGCTCCTTCAATTTTCTGCAGTCCCTTTTTCAAATAACCATTAATACTCTTAGCCTTTAAACTGGTTTCTATGCTCCAGCGAATATCCTCCATGGTAAGTTTTGTTCCGTCATGCCAATAATTATCATTTCTCAAATGGAAAACATAGGTTAATCCATCAGGGGAAATACTGTATTCGCTGCATAAATCAGGTTCTACATTATTCATATTTTCTTCCGCGATCAACAGACTTTGAAACAGTAAACCTCCTATAAAGCGACTGCGATTAAACCATACGTTATCTATAATTACACGAGTGGCAGAACCATCAATATTTACGGCTACCACAATTTCCTTTTCTTCCGAAAAGTCTTGTATATTCTCTGTTGCCCTGCTTAGTGTATCTATGGCTTCTTCTTCCTGTACCGTTTTCTCACAGCCTGTTAAAAAACACAATACAAGAAGACTTATCAGGAATAGCTTTTTCTTAGTTACTCTCATTTCTTCCTCCCAGTTCATCTTCTTCTATTTTCCCGTCTTTTTCTAACAATGCTTCAAATTCATCCACAGATATAGGCCTTGAAAAATAATATCCCTGTGCGATATCACAGCCGATTTTCTCTAAAAATTCTGCCTGTTCCTTTGTTTCCACACCTTCCATTACAATCTGTAAATCTAAATGTTTGCCCAAATTAATAACGTCCTCCAGCACTACCCTATGCTTACTGTTCTTGGTCAGATCAAATTCCAAAAAGCTTTTATCAATCTTTAAGATATCAATAGGCATTTCCTTTAACAAATAGAAGGAAGAATAACCTGCACCAAAATCATCTACTGCAATTTTAAAGCCCACCTGATTTAGCTGGTGCATTTTTTCCATTATAATGGTATCGTTTTCCATACAAACACTCTCTGTAAGTTCTGTTTTTATCCATTTTGCATCAAGATCATATTCCTTCATTAATTCAATGAGTTTTTCCAACATCCCCTCACTTTGTACATCAATTCTGGATAAATTAATTGCAATGGGAACTACCTTTTTTTGTTCCTTCTGCCATCTACTGATGGTACGAATTGCTTCTTCCCATACAAAAAGATCCAATTTAATAATAAAACCGTTTTGTTCAAAAACAGGAATAAACTTTATGGGAGGAATCAAACCATTCACCGGGCTCTTCCAGCGAACAAGTGCCTCTGCACTGACAATACGGCCTGTTTTCAACTCAATCTGAGGCTGAAGATAAATGCAAAACTCTCCGTTTTTCAGCGCCGTCTCCATATCATTTTCCAGCTGCTTTTCTTCTATATTTTTTTCCCGCATAGTCTCATCATAAAATTGATATGTACTTTCAAAAATCTGGGTAATACTACGTTTTGCCAGATTTGCTTTATCAATAATACTGGATAAATTTTTATCCTTATCTGTAATGCGGTAAACTCCCGCCTTTAAAATCATTCGATAGTGAATATCTTTTTTTCCAATGATTTCCTCAATTTCTCCATATACCTGATCCAGGTAAATTTTAATTTCTTCTTCTCCTTTTGCTTTTTTAATAATAATAAAATTATCTGCGGTACTTCTTGCAATTAAGTCCTTTTCCCCTAAATTTTTCTTTAAGATTTTTCCTAAAAAAGCAATGGTCTGATCACCTTTATCATAACCGTAAAGATCATTAATTACTTTAAATTTATCAAGATCAAGACAAATCGCGTAATATTCATTTATTTCCTCTGTCTGAAAAATTTCCTTCATATCCAAACGGATTTTTTCCATACTGCTTACATTCGCCACGCTATCTCTGTAAGCTTTCTCTTTTGCTCTTTTCTCTGCCAGATATTTTCGATATCCGATAATCCCTCCAATGAGCACAGCTATGGTGATTACATGGCCTCCATAATTCTGCCATAGTTCCCGAAAGCTCATGGTTCTCATTGCTACATGGTAAAGATTGTCATTTTCTAATGTAGCCATTACTGAATCCGGAATATTTTGTAGTGCTTTTCTGAACACATCAACTAAAACCTTTTGGTTGGTTTGTATGGTAAATACAGAAACAAAATTACCTGGAACATATTGTAAAAGCTGTAATTTTTCGTATAAATCATATACTGTTAATCGCTGAATTCCCACATCCGTAAGAATGGCTACATCTGCCTTTTTATCAATAATTGCTTTAGCACATTCTTCTCCGCTTCTACAAACATAAAAACGATAATGGGGATAAAGCTCCTTTAATACCGGAAGAGAAATTTCCAAATAATCAGGAATAGCAGCCACCAATCTGCTCTCCGGATCTGTCTCCTTATTTCCCATAACAGCCAATCTTATGTCGTAAAATCCCACATGGTACTGATTCGTTGTTCCCTCACCGGATATCCTTTGTCCGGAAGTCATATTCATATCCTGCTTACTTAAAATTCCTCCTGCAAGAATCTGAACATCTCCTTTTTCTAATCGCTTTTGCCCTTGTGAATATGTATCTTCATAAAATTGATTAAAGCTAAGGCCGGTCTGATATTCAATTCTTTCCAAAACCTCTACTGCTATCCCTTTATACCCGCTGTCATCTGCCGCCCGGTAGGCAATAGGATACTGATCCTTTGCTAAGAGTACATTATAGGCCCGGTCCGCCTTTAAAAATTCAATTTCTGTGGAAGAATATTCCAAATTCTTCTGGGCACTGGCAGAAAAATATGTTTCCCGCAAATCCTGGGTATAATTAGGATTATTCAGTTTAATCTGCTCCATAGCATAATTTAGTTCGGAAATAATCTCTTCCCTTACTGCACCAAAGGTAATTCGGGAATTGGAAAAACGGCCTACCACCTTCATATTTTCCACATTTACGTAAGAATCCGTTACTAAAATATCAATTTCCCCTTTAGCCATAGCCTGCTTCATCTGCGGCAAGGTATCGTATTGTTTTATTTCCAAAAATTGAAATTTATTTTCTCTGCAGTATTCTTCCAGCCTCTCCTCTAAACCACTATAATTTTCCACTCCTACTACGGCTTTTTTAAAATTTTTAAAATCATTATACTCTAGAAGTGAATTATTATTTTTCTTATATAAGTAACCGTAATCCTCTCCGATTACTTCTGAAGAGGGCTTAATGTTTTTTGACTTCCAATTTACATTAATGGGAGACATAAGATCAATCTGTCCCTTGGAAAGCCATCCCATACATTGTCTTCTGGTACCTTCTACAAATTCATATTCCCAGCCTGTATAGGCAGAAATTGCCTGTAAATAATCGTATCCAAAGCCGCTTAAGGTTCCGTCACTTTTTTTCTCAAAATAGCCGGCTCTTTCATACCAGCCCACAATAATTTTTTTATTTTCACTCTCTTTTGCCCCCAAATTCTCTCTGGCTAAAACAGGGAAAACCGGAATTATACAAAATATACAAAATGCAATAAATAACCCTATTTTCTTTTTCACCTTTATCCCTGCTCTCCTTTTTTTATCTCTTTTAAAATTATACTCTATTTTTTTACTTTTTTCACCCTATTGTCCCCACTATTTTCCCTTTTTTATTACCTTATTCCACAACTGCTACAAAATCATGACCACCCGTCAAACGGGTGGTTTGCTCGCCCCTATAAGGGGCTGTTACCGGCCAGCGCCTAAAGACGCTGGCTTTCACTTTCGTTCAAGCCACTTCGCCCTTGACTCGTCGCTGCCCTTCAAAGGGCAAACT
>JAFXGR010000177.1 GCA_017520155.1 Lachnospiraceae bacterium | reverse complement strand
AAGGACTTCGGAAGTTGGCAGGAAACCGAAAACCAATCATCAATCCCAATCCTATGGCCATAAGGGAATAGCCAAAAAAATCAAAATAAATTTGGAATGAATAACTCCAGGCACCCAGCCAGGCGGTGGGCGTATTAATCCCCCTCACACCAATTATCTGGATATCATTCCACAGAGAGCTGATTTTATCTGCTAACAGTACCTTATAGGCCAGTCCCAGAATAAACAGCTCCAACCCTTTTTCTATTCCCTGCACATTTACCTTTCGTTTTTTCAGATTATCTTTTACCTCACCATAGTTGACGATAGGTCCCGCAATCAGCTGAGGAAACATAACCACATAGGTGGCAAAGGGCAGCAGTCCTGCTGCCGGCCTGTACTCCCTGCGGTATACATCAATCACATAAGAAACCATCTGAAAGGTATAAAAGCTGATTCCCAAAGGCAGCTTAATTTCTGTTACTGCCAAAAGTTCCTTTCCGGCTATCCCATTTACCATCTCTATCATAAAATCCAGATATTTGAATACAAAAAGTATACCAAAATCATAAAGCAAAATAAAGACCAAAAGGCCTCTGCGTAATTCCTTCGCCTTCCATTCCCATCCCTCTCCTGCCGATAAATCATAGATTTTACGGGCAACCGCATGATTCAGTATCATAGAAACCAATAAAAAGGGAATATGCCCTGGCTCTCCACAGGCATAAAAAATCATACTTCCCACAAAGAGGACACCATTTCTCAGCTTAGGTGGAAAGAGAAAATAGATAAGGAGAAACAGCGGAAGAAAACGAAATAAAAATTCTATGGATGCAAATATCATTTTCCTTTATAACCTTCTTCTTAAGTCTGTATGCCTACTTTATACGACACCAGATAAAATGGCAAGAGGCTGAAAAAGATTTAATTGAAAATTAATATTGGAGATTTTTAGTTCAATATCCTGTTTTCCTTATTTCCTTTACAGACCAAACAATCATATAGACACTATTTTTTCTCCGGCTTTACTACAATCAATAGCATCTTATATTGACTAATCGCCTTTACTGCATGAGGAATCCGAGCCGGCATAATAATGGATTGTCCTTTTTGGGCTGTATGCTTTACTCCATCCACGGTAATTTCTGCACTTCCATCTAAAACAACCACCATAGCATCTCCTCCTGATGCATGAGTGGCAATTTCCTGTCCTGCATCAAAGGCAAATAGCATCATCGTCATTCCCTCTCTTTGCACCAGACTTTTGGTGACAATCTTTCCTTCTTCATATCCAATCTGCTCTCCGATTTCTACTACCTGATTCTGTACAAAATTTTCGATAAACATAACTTCTTCCTCCTTTAATTTCTTCTGAATGTTAAATTTTTTCTTCCTTCAGACTAAGTTTTACTATAGCAAGAATGTTTTTTATCCAGTACATCAAATAAGTAATCCCTAATACATTATTCAAGCTTTCTCTGACAGAAAGAATTTTCTAGTATATAAAAAAACCCTTGGAAATCAAGGGTTTTTTAACTAGCGAGAAAGGGATTCGAACCCCCGACACTACGGGTATGAACCGTATGCTCTAGCCAACTGAGCTATCTCGCCATATAATCTCCTACTATTGTGGTAGAAGATGGGACCTATAGGGCTCGAACCTATGACCCTCTGCTTGTAAGGCAGATGCTCTCCCAGCTGAGCTAAGATCCCATTT
>JAFXGR010000176.1 GCA_017520155.1 Lachnospiraceae bacterium | reverse complement strand
TCCCGTCTTGAAAAACTCTTTAAAAATCTTAAAAAATATTCTTTTTCCGACCTCTCACCGATAGACAAAATCTTCTACCCCTCCAGTGCGCACGATGCGGTAGGACTTTACGGCAAGGAAACCGAAAATGAACATCAGAGAACCCAAGAAGCCAAAGATGTGCATGGGCTTGATACCGAACTTGGAGAGGAACCACAAAGAAATCAGATCCAAATAGCCGTTCACAAAGCGGTTCAATCCGAATTTGGTGGTTCCGTATTTACGTGCTTGGTGTTGTACCACTTTCTCACCGATTTTCTTGAACCCTGCATTCTTGGCCAAATAGGGGATATAACGGTGCATTTCACCATATACTTCGATGTTCTTGATAACTTCCTTACGGTATGCTTTCAGTCCGCAATTGAAGTTGAGGCAGCAGGAGAAGCCTTTAATATAGCCTACGGCGGAAGAGAATATTTAATTGATATCTACTATGATCTTTGTAAGGCATTGGGCAAAAAAATAGAACCTAATTTTGGACCGGATCGTGCCGGAGATATCAAACACTCCAATGCAGATATCAGTAAGGCCAAAAAGCTTTTGGGCTATGATCCGGAGTATGATTTTAAGAAGGGAATTGCCCTGGCTATTGAGTGGTATAAAGAGGATTTAAGTAAACGATGAATGAACCAATGAGAATTCTTCATATTGTGGGAGCTATGTATCCCGGAGGTATGGAAAATTTTATTATGAATTTATATGAGAAAATTGACAGAGAGAGATTTCAGTTTGACTTTGTGGTTCATTTAAGGAAAGAAAATGATTACATTGATCAGATTGAAAAAATGGGCGGAAGGGTATATGTATTACCCCGTCTGACCAGGAATCCGATAAAAAATTTAACCCGGCTGTATCAGCTTATTCAAAGTAATAATTATAGAGTAGTGATTCGTCATACGGCAAATGCCCTTATAGTTCCCCAGCTTTTAGCAGCAAAAATGGCAGGTGCAAAAACAGTTTGTCATTCCCATAGTGAGCAGGACTCCATGAAATTTTTACATTTTATCGGGAGGCTATTGATGAAGTCTGGTGTGGATAAGAGATTAGCCTGTTCTGAGAGGGCCGGTATTTGGATGTATGGGAAGAGGGATTTTACCATTATTCATAATGCGATTGATTTGTCAAAGTATATGTATAATCAGCAAAAAGCAGAGAAGATAAAAAAAGAATTTCAAATACAGGATAAGCACATCTATGGTCATATTGGAAATCTTGTGGAGGTAAAAAACCATCTGTTTCTTCTGGAGGTTTTTAGGAAAATTTCAGAAAAGGATGATAAGGCAGTATTATTCTTTGTGGGAGAAGGAGAACTTAGAGATAGGATAGAAGAGAAAATAGAAGAGCTGAAGCTAAAGGATAAGGTGATTTTAACCGGTGTAAGATACGATGTGGATTATATTATGTCAGCCATAGAGGTGATTATATTTCCCTCTATTTTTGAGGGATTACCCTTAACTTTAATTGAAGCACAAATTGCAGGTATTCCAATGGTGATATCAGATAGTATTGCCAAAGAGGTAGAGGTTACCGAGGGATTAGTCTATCGAAATTCATTACAGGATAAAGAAATCCAATGGGCAAAAACAGCAATGGATATCCGGGAACAGAAGAAAAACAGAGATTGTCAAAAAGAATTAATTCAAAAAGCCGGATATGATATAGAGCAATTGGTTGAATGGTATAGCGGTTTTTTACAAGATTTATTGGAAAAATCCACGAAAAGAAAGATAAACGGGAAAGCATAGGTACAAGCTGCTCTTTATAAGAAGAGTGAAGTGAAGTATTAAAAGGGAGAGGTTTGAGTGCAAATTGCAGTACGTATAGATGATATTACACCGGATATGGATTGGAAAAAATTCAGACGGCTGGAAAAAATATTGGATGATAATGGAATCGCTCCGTTACTGGGAATTGTTCCGGATAATCAGGATGATAATCTGAAAAAGGGAGAGATGGCACCGGATTTTAAGGCTCAGATTGAGATATGGAAGAAAAAAAATTGGAGCTTTTCCATGCATGGATGGAAACATCTTTATACCACAAAAAAAGGCGGCCTTTTTCCCTTAAATAATTTTTCTGAATATGCAGGAGTTTCCAAAGAAATGCAGAGACAAATGATTCGGGATGGAAAAGAGAAGCTTTTGGAAATGGGAGTGGATACTGATATTTTTATGGCACCGGGCCATAGCTTTGATGGGAATACATTGCTGGCACTAAAGGAAGAAGGCTTTCAATATATTACGGATGGCTTTGGAAGTTGGCCCTATAGATGGAAGAGGCTAATCTTCTTACCTATTGCTTTTCAACGAAATAAAGACATTCAAAAAGAGGAAGGCTATACCACCCTTGTATTTCATCCCAATACCATGAAGGAAGCAGATTTTGAAGCCTTTGAAAAATTAGTTAAGGAATATAAGAAGGATTTTATTTCTTATCAGGATTATTTAAAAGCTCCGGTAAAAAAACAAGGAGTATTGGGAAGAGTGAAAGAGTATGGAATGGCAACCATGAAAAGATTGTTGGTAATGTTATTCACCATAAAAAATAATAAAGATGTAGCGGAATAATAAAAGTCGCAAATAAGTAATGGGAAGCCAAAGGATGAACTGTTTCACGTCAAGTAAATGGAAGGCAGATTACAGATATTTTATAATAAAATTAATCAAAGGACAGAAGGGATAAATATAGTATGGAGAAAGAACCGATTATTGTTCTTCATGTGGTGGGACGATTGGATATTGGCGGTGCAGAAAGCAGAATAATGGATTTGTATCGGAATATTGACAGGCAAAAGGTACAGTTTCATTTTATGCAGCATACTACAGACCGATGTGCCTTTGAGGCAGAGGTGGAAGCCTTAGGGGGAAAGGTATATCATGTTCCAAGATTTAATGTAAAAAACTATGTTTCTTATAAAATGGCCTGGAACAGCTTTTTCAGGAATCATCCGGAGATTAAGATTGTTCACGGACATATGACAAGTACAGCTGCAATTTATCTTCCTATTGCCAAAAAGGTAGGAGTGCAGCTTACCATTGCCCATGCCAGAAGTGCCGGAGTAGATCCGGGACTGAAAGGGTATGTTACGCGTTTTTTAAGAAGAAATTTATATAAAAAATGTGATTATAGATTTACCTGCTCCGCATTGGCTGCAGAAGCCGTATTCGGAAACCAAAAGCAGGAAGAAAGAAAAGCAGTATTTATTCCTAATGCCATTGAGGTAGATAAATTCAGATATGATGAGAAGGTAAGAAAAGACCTTCGTTATGAGCTTGGAATAGAGGATAAGTTTGTAATCGGTCATGTGGGAAGATTTTCCCCTATGAAAAATCATCAATATATGCTTCGTATATTAGAAGAATGTACAAAACTTGAGAAGGAAAAAAGACTTCCTGAAACCGTACTTATGTTTCTTGGAGATGGGGAATTAAAGGAAGAAATTATGGAACAAAGCGTGGAGCTTGGAATTTCTTCCAGAGTTCTTTTCTTGGGAAACAGGAGAGACATCAACCGCTATTATCAGGCTATGGATTATTTTTTGCTGCCATCCTTTTATGAGGGTCTTCCGGGAACTGCCATAGAAGCACAGGCCGGTGGAGTGCCGGGAATAATATCCGATAGGATAACAGAGGAAGCTATTGTAACTGATCTGATGCAAAGCAGAAGTATCAAAGAGGAGCCTGTTCTGTGGGCAAAAGAAATCATGAAAAAAAGTGAAGAGATGTCCTTTGATGGCTATGCAAAAAATTTTGGTGTACAGGATAAAAATATCCCGGAGCATAGACAAAAATATGCAACTTTGGTAAGAGAAGCCTCCTTTGATGTGAAGGAGCAGGCAGACAGGATGCAAAATTTTTATTTTACCGGAAAAATTTAAAATTATTATTCTTCGTGCGTACAAAAAAGTAAAAATAATTACACTGAATTTAGTATAAATAAAAAGAAATTAAAGTAATTGTAGAAGTTATATTTTCTATTAGAAGGAAGAAAAGAAAGGTAAATTAACTTGAGTAAGGAAATTCAAAAGGTAATGTTTCATCTTAACAGCTTGGGTAAGGGTGGAGCAGAACGTGTAGTAAGTCTTTTGGCAAATGAGTTTGCCAAAGAAGGCACAGAGGTAATTATTGCTACGGAATGGTATTCGGAGGAAGAATATGAGCTGGAACCCGGGGTGAGAAGAATTCATGTGGGATTGTCAGAACAACAGGAAGAGGGCTCCAGAATTGCTAGGCAGTGGTTTCGCCTGCTCAATTTAAGAAAGCTGTTGCAGCAGGAAAAACCCCAGGTTCTCCTTTCTTTTTGTGTAAAGGCTAATTATCGGGCGATGATAGCATCAAAGGGAACAAAAACTCCTGTTATAGTGTCAGTTCGTAACGATCCGAAAATCGATTATGTGGGAACCGTAAACAGGTGGATGAATAAGCTGTTTTTAAACAAGGCAGCAGGCTGCGTTTTTCAGACACAGGAGGCAAAGGAATTTTTTGATCCTGTTTTGCAGCAAAAATCCATAATTATCTGTAATCCGGTAAATGAGAAGTACTTAAAGGCAAGGAGAAAAAAAGCAGAGAAAAAAATTGTAACGGTAGGACGATTGGTGGCCCAAAAAAATCAGCTTCTTTTGGTAAAAGCCTTTGAACAATTATTGAAAAAATATCCTGAGTATCACCTTTATCTTTACGGGGATGGAAGCGATGATGAAAGAAAGGAACAATTATTGGAATATGTAGCCGGTCAAAAGCTTTGGGAGAAAATTCACTTTATGGGGCTAAGCAGTACTTTAGAGCAGGATATGGCAGATGCAGCGATGTTTGTCTTATCTTCCGATTATGAGGGAATGCCCAACGCTTTGATGGAGGCTATGGCACTGGGATTGCCGGTAATCAGTACCGATTGTCCCTGTGGTGGAAGTGGTTATTGGATTGAACATAAGGTAACGGGGCAGCTGGTGCCGGTAGGAGAAGAAGGACCCATGAGACAGGCTATGGAGTATTATATAGAAAATCCGGATAAGGCCCTGGAAATAGGGGAAAATGCCAAAAAACGACTGCAGGAAGCAGCCATAGATAAGGTCTATGGAAAGTGGAAGAACTATATTGGAAAAGTTTTGGCAAAAGGATAAATGGGATTTATTTTACAAAGAAATATATTTAAAAGGATTCATAAGCATTTAACATATAATATAAAAGAAGAGAAAGGCAAGGGAATATGTGTGGTATTTGCGGTTTTTACAGTAAAAAGCATATAAGTCAGGAGCAGCTGACAGAAATGAATAATAC
>JAFXGR010000175.1 GCA_017520155.1 Lachnospiraceae bacterium | reverse complement strand
GCTAGTGCAACGGTTTTAAAATAACTATACCATATCACATGCCTATTTTCCTGATAGCAAAGATTCAAAAATCCTCAGCGTAGCCCGCTACGCCTACGTTTTTTGAACTTCACTCTCAGAAAAATATTCTATGTGAATGGTATAGTTATTTAGAAAACGTTACACTAGATTTTAAAGAAATTAAAGGGAAAAAATTAAGGGAAGTTCCCACAAGATTTTTGACAGTAGTTAAGAGAGTAGGAAAAGAAAAAATAACGGAGGAAAAAAATGAGAACTTATTTAGTAACCGGAGGAGCGGGATTTATCGGATCTAATTATATTCATTACATGTTTGAAAAATATGGAGATGAAATTAGAATTATTAATGTAGATGCGTTAACCTATGCGGGTAATTTAGAAAATTTAAAGGGAGTAGAAGAAAGAAAAAATTATACTTTTGTAAAGGCGGATATTTGCGATAAAGAGGCGATCAGTAAAATATTTGCAGAAAATGAAATTGACAGAGTAGTTCATTTTGCGGCAGAAAGCCATGTGGACAGAAGTATTAAAAATCCGGAGGTTTTTGTACAGACAAATGTACTGGGCACTGCGGTAATGCTGAATTGTGCAAAGGCAGCTTGGGAACTGCCTGATGGCAGCTACAAGGAAGGAAAAAAATTTCTTCACGTTTCCACAGATGAAGTGTATGGCTCCTTACCGGATGACGAGAATGCATTTTTCTATGAGACAAGTCCTTATGATCCTCATAGTCCTTACTCTGCAAGTAAAGCATCCTCCGATATGTTGGTAAAGGCCTATATGGATACGTATAAGTTTCCTGCCAATATTACTAATTGTTCTAATAATTACGGTCCATACCAGTTCCCGGAAAAACTGATTCCTCTGATCATTAATAATGCTCTTCAAGGGAAGAAACTTCCTGTGTATGGTGATGGAAAGAATGTAAGAGACTGGCTTTACGTAAAAGATCATGCCAAAGCCATTGATATGGTTCAGGAAAAGGGAAGACTGTTTGAAACTTATAACGTAGGGGGACATAACGAAAAACAAAATATTCAGATTATCAATATTATTTTGGAAACCCTTCAGGAAATGCTTCCTGAGTCTGATCCCAGAAAAGAATTGGTAAGTAAGGAATTAATTACTTATGTGGAAGACAGAAAGGGACACGACAGACGTTATGCCATTGCTCCTGATAAAATTAAGGCAGAAATTGGCTGGGAGCCGGAGACTATGTTTGAAGAGGGAATTAAGCTTACTATCCAGTGGTTTTTTGAAAATGAAGAATGGATGAAAAATGTAACCAGCGGAGATTATCAGAAATATTATCAGGAAATGTATCAGACAAAGTAAGGGAGGAAAATAATGAAAGGTATTATTTTAGCAGGGGGAAGCGGAACAAGATTATACCCTTTAACAAAAGCAATTTCTAAACAGATTATGCCGGTGTATGATAAGCCCATGATTTATTATCCCCTGTCTACTTTGATGCTGGCAGGGATTCGTGAGATTTTAATTATTTCTACCCCAAGGGATCTTCCGGTATTTGAAGAATTATTTGGAACAGGAGAACAGTTAGGACTTTCCCTAAGTTATGCTGTTCAGGAGGAACCAAGAGGGCTTGCAGACGCCTTTTTAATCGGAGAAGAATTTATCGGAACAGATAATGTTGCTCTCGTTTTGGGAGATAATATTTTTTATGGACAAAGCTTTTCTAAACTTCTTCGCGAAGTGGCGGAAAGAAAAGAAGGAGCCACAATCTTTGGTTATTATGTAAGAGATCCTAGAGAATACGGAGTGGTAGAATTTAATCAGCAGGGAAAAGCTATTTCCATTGAAGAAAAGCCGGAAAATCCAAAGAGTAATTATGCAGTACCGGGATTGTATTTTTATGATAATCAGGTGGTGGAAATTGCAAAGAAGATAAAGCCTTCTGCCAGGGGAGAAATTGAAATTACGGCAGTAAATAATGCCTACTTGGAAAAAGGCCAGCTGAGAGTGGAAACTATGGGAAGAGGATTTGCCTGGCTGGATACAGGAAATCATGATTCACTTTTAGATGCAGCTGACTTTGTGGCAGCTTTTCAAAAACGACAGGGATTATATGTATCCTGCATTGAAGAAATTGCCTATAAAAGAGGTTTCATTGATAAAGAGCAGTTATTAAAATTAGCTGAGCCATTAATGAAAACCGCCTATGGACAATATTTAGTTGAGGTTGCAAATGGACTCTAAATTTTTAAGAGTAACACTTCTTATTTCCTTATTGTTTATGATTACCATTTTTTTTGTTGTTTTATATAGCAATGGAATGGGACCGGGACAAAAAAAGGCAGAGCAGGCAGCAGCAGTGCCTGAGGCAGTAGAGATTGTTCTGGACGGGCAAATAGGAAATGATTTATACGGCTGGATGAAAGATGATAACTTTTTTGATCAGGCAATGGTAACAAAAACGGTGGAGGAAGGAATGGCCAGAGTAAATTTGGTGGCATCCTCCATAGAAAAGGATATGCGAATCAAAATTGTAGATAAAGAGGGAGAACCCATCCAAGGCCATTTTTTTAAAATTCTGCTGAATGAGGAAGATGAATATAAGGATCTGGATCGGGATGGTATTATTTATATAGCTGATTTGGATCCGGGAGAATATAAGGTTTCCATGTTAGAGGAGGAAGGGTTTGTAGTTCCCAAAGCGGCCATGCCGGTTACGGTAAAAGCTAAAGTGGAATATGTGGCCATCCATGATATTTCTCTCATGATCAAAACAGAAAAAGAAGTTGATTCCTTAGCAGAGGATATGGGAAGAAGACAAAAATCCCAAGGAGAAAATGAACCTACAGAGCTTAGGAAAATAGAAAATGCAAAACTGGGAATTGATGTTTCCAGATGGAATGAAGAGATTAATTAGGAGAAGGTAAAGGAGGCAGGGATAAATTATGCCATTATTCGTGCTGGCTACAGAGGAAGTGTAACGGGAGCATTGGTTGAGGATTGGTATTTTAAGAAAAATGCCAAGGAAGCTACTGAGGCAGGACTTCCCATTGGACTATATTTCTTTACCCAGGCAGTTACAGAAGTGGAAGCGGTGGAAGAAGCTTCTATGGTACTGGCTTTATGTGAAGAATATGATATTCAATATCCTATCTTTATTGATACAGAGGGGGCAGGGGGAGAAGGAAGAGCAGATAAACTTTCAGCGGATAAAAGAACTGCTGTTTGTCAAGCTTTTTGTCAGACAATACGAAGTGCCGGCTATGAGGCTGGAATTTATGCCAGTAAAAATTGGTTTATTAATAATATTAAGACCTCCCTTTTACCGGATAATCTTTACATCTGGCTTGCAGAATATGGGGATGCAGTGACTTATGAAGGAAAATACCATTTGTGGCAGTACACCTCTTCCGGAAGAGTAAACGGAATTGAAGGAAGAGTTGATTTAAACTTAAGCTATGTGGAACCGACAAAAAAAGAGGAAGAAAATCAGAAGGAAATTGTAAATGATGAAGTAAATGAGCAACAGCAAAATGAATCCGGACAAGATAAAGGGAAAGATAAGATTACTACATCAGATCAAAATAAATCAGAGGATCCCAAAGGAGTAAAAAAAGAAGAAAATCCTTTGGAGGAAGATTAAAAAGGAAATAAATATGGGAAAAATAACAGTTGAAACATGCCATATAGAAGGCTTAAAGGTAATTACTCCTCAGGTTTTCGGAGATGCCAGAGGATATTTTATGGAAACTTATAACTATGAGGATTATAAAGCGGCAGGAATAGAAGAAGTTTTCGTGCAGGATAATCAGTCTGCTTCCAGAAAAGGAGTTCTTAGAGGACTTCATTTTCAAAAAGAATTTCCCCAGGATAAACTGGTGAGAGTAATCAGCGGAGAGGTTTTTGATGTGGCAGTAGATTTGAGAAAAAATTCACCTACCTTTGGACAATGGTATGGGGTGATTCTCAGTGCGGAAAATAAAAAACAGTTTTTTATTCCGAAAAACTTTGCTCATGGTTTTGTGGTATTATCAGAATATGCTGAGTTTGCCTACAAATGCACTGATTTTTATCATCCGGAAGATGAAGGCGGTTTATTGTGGAATGATCCCCAAATCGGAATTAGCTGGCCCATTCCTGAAGATATGGAATTAACTTTATCTGAAAAAGATAAAAAATGGCCCAGCCTTGCTTCCCTGATGAGTAAAGAAAAGCAGTAGTCAGTGAGGGAAGAATTACGAAGAATAAGAGGCAGTGATGAAAGGTTCAAAATTTAGAATTAATAAAAAAACAGGGATTATATTATTTACAGTTGCCATGATTTTCATGGCAGCTGTTATTGTGTTTTATCACAATCCTCTTGCTGATCCCAAAGAGGAAATGATAAAAAAGGCAATTGCCTGCAGTATTATCTTAATCAGTACTATTACATTTGCAGTACTGTACGATAAGATAACGGTTCTTCCTATAGAGCTGTTCCAAAGTAGGCATTTAATTTGGAAGCTGTCCAAAAATGATTTTAAAAAACGATATGCAGGCTCTTATCTGGGGGCCCTGTGGGCTATGGTACAACCGGTAGTGACTATTGTAATGTACTATATTGTATTTGAGGTAATTATGGGCAGTGGGAGGCCTACTGCTAATGATGATATTCCCTATGTATTATTTTTGACGGCAGGTCTTGTTCCCTGGTTTTATTTTAGTGAAGCTTTGCAAAACGGAACAAATGCTATGCTGGAATATACTTATCTGGTAAAAAAGGTAGTATTTAAAATCAGTATAATTCCTATTATAAAGATTATAGCAGCTACCTTCATTCATGTGTTCTTTGCCCTTGTCCTTCTGCTTATAGCAGCAATTTATGGGTATACCCCCAGTATTTATACCATTCAGCTTATTTACTACAGCTTTTGTCTTTTTGTCTTTGTTTTGGGAATCTGCTATACCACCTGTGCCGTTATGGTGTTTTTTCGGGATTTGGCACAGATTATTAATATCTTATTACAGATTGGGATGTGGGCAACCCCCATTCTTTGGGATATTCAGACCATCAGCCCAAAGGCTGCCATGCTGGTAAAGATAAATCCCTTGGTTTATATTGTCAATGGGTATCGCAGCACTATTTTTGAAAAATCATGGTTTTATGAAGATTTTTATTCTACGATGTATTTTTGGATTATTACGGTAGTTATTTTTGGAATTGGTGCACTTGTCTTTAAACGATTAAAGATACATTTTGCAGACGTATTGTAAGGAGAGGCGGCATGGAAACACAAAATACAGCAATCTGTGCAAAGCAGATTACAAAAATGTATAAATTATATCAAAAGCCTCAGGATCGTTTAAAAGAGGCTTTGGGACTTACTAGGAAAAAGTTGTATAAGGAAAATTATGCCTTAAAGGGAATAGATCTTACCATAAAACAGGGTGAGACTGTTGGGATTATCGGAACAAATGGTTCAGGAAAATCTACCATTTTAAAAATTATTACGGGAGTATTAAATCCAACATCAGGAAGTCTTGCGGTAAATGGGCGTATCTCTGCACTTTTAGAATTGGGTGCAGGATTTAATATGGAATATAATGGAATTGAAAATATTTATTTGAATGGTACTATGATGGGGTTTTCTGAAAAGGAAATTTCAGAAAAACTACAGGATATTTTAGAGTTTGCAGATATTGGAGATTATGTATACCAGCCTTGTAAAACATATTCCAGTGGAATGTTTGTACGCCTTGCTTTTGCTGTTGCTATTAATATTGAACCGGAAATCTTAATCGTGGATGAGGCTTTATCGGTAGGAGACGTGTTTTTTCAAGCGAAATGTTATCATAAATTTGAAGAATTTAAAAAGATGGGAAAAACTATTCTTTTTGTAAGTCATGACCTAAGCAGTATAGCTAAGTACTGTGACAGAGTTATTTTG
>JAFXGR010000174.1 GCA_017520155.1 Lachnospiraceae bacterium | reverse complement strand
GGTGTATAAGAGAAAAGGCAATACCTACGGTATTATGGAGCCTGATTTATAGAAGAAGAAAAGACAGAATAAAAAATGAAGCCACAGAAAGCCCTCTTTCCTTTGGGAAGGGGGCTTTTTTTAGAGCCAAAATGGATAATCATGGAAAATTCTTCTTGTACTCAAAGGCTACAAAAATAGTGGATATATTTTGTCTAATTTATACAAAGTTAAGGAAAAAGGGAGAAAAAATATGTAAAAACGAACTGAATTATGATATAACTAAATTACCATCATGAAAGTAATGAAGGGAAAACGGATTCTTTAGAAAAGAAGCGATTTAGAGAGAAGAAAATCGTTGCAAAATGAGCAGTGCTATGATAGAATAAAAATAACGAGCAATGATAAAAAAATAACAATCTTAATACCTTCTTTTTTTATAGGAATCTGTTACTGAAAATAAGAAGAATCAGTAAAGAAGGTTTACATCAGAAAGGAGTCATTAAAATGGCAAAAAAAGTAGTTTTAGCAGGTGCTTGTCGTACAGCAATCGGTTCTATGGGTGGAGCGTTATCTACTACACCGGCTGCAGATTTGGGAGCAGTAGTAATTCAGGAAGCATTAAAGAGAGCAGGAGTTGCTCCTGAACAGGTTGATCAGGTATATATGGGATGTGTAATCCAGGCAGGTCTTGGACAGAATGTGGCACGTCAAGCTTCTATTAAAGCAGGACTTCCCATTGAAGTTCCTGCAGTAACAATTAACGTTGATGCGGTTCCGGTTTGAACTGTGTAAATATGGCAGCACAGATGATTCAGGCTGGAGATGCTGATATTGTAGTAGCAGGTGGTATGGAGAATATGTCCATGGCTCCTTACGCAATGAAACAGGGACGTTACGGATACAGAATGGGTAACGCACAGTTGGTAGATACCATGGTAAATGATGCATTATGGGATGCATTTAATAACTATCACATGATCCAGACTGCTGACAATATTGCTGAGCAGTGGGGATTAACAAGAGAAGAACTTGATGAGTTTGCAGCTAAGAGTCAGCAGAAAGCTGTTGCAGCACAGGAAAGAGGAGATTTCGAAGCAGAAATCGTTCCTGTAATGGTTAAGAAGAAAAAAGAAATGGTAGAGTTCAAGGTAGACGAAGGTCCTCGTCCCGGAACTACAGTTGAAGGTCTTGCTAAACTTCGTGCCATCAATCCTAACGGTGTTGTTACAGCAGGTAATGCATCCAGTATTAATGACGGAGCTGCTGCTATCGTAGTAATGAGCGAAGAAAAGGCAAAAGAATTAGGGGTAAAACCTATGGCTACATTTGTAGCAGGAGCTTTAGGCGGAGTTGATCCTACCATCATGGGAATCGGACCTGTAGCTTCCACAAAGAAAGTTATGGAAAAAACAGGATACAAGATTGAAGATTTTGATATTATTGAAGCAAATGAAGCTTTTGCAGCACAGTCTGTAGCAGTAGGAAAAGATTTAGGAATTGATGTAGACAGACAGCTGAATCCTAACGGTGGAGCTATTGCAATCGGACATCCTGTTGGAGCATCCGGATGCCGTATTTTAGTAACTCTTCTTCATGAAATGGAAAAAGCAGATGCGAAGAAAGGTCTTGCAACACTTTGTATCGGTGGCGGAATGGGATGTTCTACTATCGTAGAAAGAGATTAATCTAAAAGGAGATTGAAGTCATGGAATTCGTTTTATATGAAGTAAAAGGTGCTGTAGGGATTATTACCATTAATCGTGAAAAAGCATTAAATGCTTTAAATTCAACTGTATTGGAAGAATTAGACAAAACTTTAGATGCAGTGAACTTAGAAGAAATCAGATGTTTGATTTTAACAGGTGCAGGACAGAAATCTTTTGTTGCCGGTGCTGATATCGGAGAAATGAGCAGCTTAACAAAAGAAGAAGGTGAAGCTTTTGGTAAGAAAGGAAATGATGTTTTCCGTAAATTGGAAACCTTCCCTATTCCTGTTATTGCAGCAATCAACGGCTTTGCTTTAGGCGGAGGATGTGAAATTGCCATGAGCTGTGATATCAGAATTTGTTCTGATAATGCAGTATTTGGTCAGCCTGAAGTAGGTCTTGGTATTACTCCCGGATTTGGGGGAACCCAGAGACTTCCTCGTCTGGTAGGAACAGGCATGGCAAAACAGATGATTTATACAGGAAGAAATATTAAGGCTGATGAAGCATATCGTATTGGCCTTGTAAATGCAGTATATACACAGGAAGAATTAATGGCACAGGCAGAAAAAATGGCTGCAGGAATTGCGAAAAATGCACCTATTGCAGTACGTAACTGTAAAAAAGCCATTAATGACGGTTTAGATACCGATATGGATCAGGCAATTGTTATTGAAGAAAAATTATTCGGAGATTGCTTTGAAACAGAAGATCAGAAATACGGTATGGCTTTCTTCCTTGATAAAAATAAGGAAAAAGTAAAAGAACCTTTCAAAAACTGTTAATCACTAAAAATACATAATTAGGAGGATGAACTATGAAAGTTGGTATTATCGGAGCCGGTACTATGGGAGCCGGCATCGCACAGGCATTTGCTGAAACAGAAGGATATGAAGTATATCTTTGTGATATTAATGAAGAATTTGCTGCAAACGGGAAAGCAAGAATTGCAAAAGGATACAGCAAATTAGTTGCAAAAGAAAAGATTACTCAGGAATATGCAGATGGAATCTTAGCAAAAATTACAACAGGAACAAAAGAAATTTGTACAGATGCAGACTTAGTGGTAGAAGCAGCATTGGAAGTTATGTCTGTAAAACAGCAGACATTTAAGGAATTACAGGAAATCGTACCTGCACATTGTATCTTTGCTACAAATACTTCTTCTTTATCTATTACAGAAATCGGATCAGGATTAGACAGAGCCGTAATCGGTATGCATTTCTTCAACCCTGCTAACAGAATGAAGCTGGTAGAAGTAATTGCAGGATTAAACACTCCTGCTGAAACAGTAGAAAAAATTAAAGAGATTTCCGTAGAAATCGGAAAAGATCCTGTACAGGTTGAGGAAGCTCCCGGATTTGTTGTAAACAGAATCCTTATTCCTATGATTAATGAAGCAATCGGTATCTATGCAGAAGGTATTGCGTCTGTAGAAGGTATTGATAAAGCAATGAAATTAGGTGCAAATCATCCAATGGGACCTTTAGCTTTAGGAGATTTAGTTGGACTTGATATTGTTTTGGCAATCATGAATGTTCTTTATGAAGAAACAGGTGATTCTAAATATCGTCCTCACACACTTCTTAAGAAAATGGTTCGTGGTAAACAGCTTGGTATTAAAACAGGTAAAGGTTTCTACGATTACAGTAAATAATTACTACTGTGTATTACCCCATCAGTCTGCATAGGCTGATGGGGATTAACCACGTAAATAAAAATATAAAAGATCCGTAACTAGGAAGGTGCTGAATAGTTACAAGATCATAGATAAAAACATGGAGGATAATTTATCATGGATTTTACTTTAAGCAAAGAACATGAAATGGCGAGACAGTTATTTAAAGAGTTCGCTGAGAAAGAAGTAAAGCCTCTGGCGCAAGAGGTAGATGAAACAGAGGAGTTTCCTGTAGAAACAGTAAAGAAAATGGCAAAAAGTGGTTTTCTTGGAATTCCTGTACCAAAGGAATATGGCGGACAGGGATGTGATGCTTTAACTTATGCTATGTGCGTAGAGGAGCTTTCCAAAGTATGTGCTACTACAGGAGTTATTGTTTCCGGTCATACCTCTCTTTGTGTGGATCCTATCCAGACATATGGATCACCTGCGCAGAAAGAAAAATATTTACCTGATTTAGCTTCCGGAAGAAAATTAGGAGCTTTTGGTTTAACAGAGCCGGGAGCAGGAACGGATGCTCAGGGACAGCAGACAAAAGCAGTTTTGGATGGTGATGAATGGGTATTAAATGGTACAAAAACATTTATTACAAACGGAAAATATGCTGATGTATATATCATCATTGCTGTTACAGGAAAAGTTGAAAAGCGTGGAAGAATTCAGAAAGAGATCTCTGCGTTCATTGTTGATAAAGGAACTCCAGGATTTACCTTCGGAACAAAGGAAAAGAAAATGGGTATCAGAGGATCTGCTACTTATGAATTGATTTTCACAGACTGCCGTATTCCTAAAGAGAATTTACTGGGACCAAAAGGAAAAGGTTTTGCCATTGCTATGCATACTCTGGATGGCGGACGTATCGGAATTGCTGCACAAGCTTTGGGTATTGCAGAAGGAGCTCTTGAAACAACCATTAACTACGTAAAAGAAAGAAAACAGTTTGGTCGTGCCATCGGTGCTTTCCAGAATACACAATTCCAGTTGGCTGATATGGCAACAAAAGTAGAAGCTGCAAAAATGTTAGTATATAAAGCTGCAATGAAGAAGAATGAATATGCTCAGGGCAAAAAAGTTTCCTATTCTGTAGAAGCTGCTATGGCTAAATTATATGCAGCAGAGGTTGCTATGGAAGTAACAACAAAAGCAGTTCAGTTACACGGTGGATACGGTTACATCAGAGAATACGATGTAGAACGTATGATGCGTGATGCTAAAATCACAGAGATTTACGAAGGAACAAGTGAAGTTCAGCGTATGGTTATCTCTGCAAACATTATGAATTAGGAGGTAACGGAAAGTGAAAATTATCGTTTGTATTAAACAGGTTCCAGATACGAAAGGTGGAGTGAAATTTAATCCTGACGGAACATTAGATAGAAGTGGAATGCTTGCCATCATGAATCCTGATGACAAGGCAGGATTAGAAGCTGCACTTAGAATTAAAGATGAATTAGGTGCTGAAGTTACAGCAATTACCATGGGACTCCCAAAGGCGGCAGATGTTCTTCGTGAAGCTCTTGCCATGGGAGCAGATAAAGCAATTCTCGTAACAGACAGAATGTTAGGAGGAGCAGATACATGGGCAACTTCCGTTACCTTAGCCGGAGCGATCAGAAATCTTGAATATGATTTAATCATTACAGGACGTCAGGCTATTGATGGAGATACAGCACAGGTAGGACCTCAGATTGCTGAGCATTTAGGACTTCCTGTAATCTCCTATGCAGAAGGACTTGAAGTAAAGGGAGATAAAGTTTCTGTAAAACGTATGTTTGATGACAGACATCATATGTTAGAAGTAAAAATGCCTTGCTTGATTACAGCACTTGCTGAGTTAAATGAACCTCGTTATATGACCCCCGGTGGAATTTTCGATGCATTTGCAACAGAAATTACTACATGGGGAAGAGATAATCTGATTGATGTTAAGGACTCTGACCTTGGATTAAAAGGTTCTCCTACAAAGATTGCAAAAGCATCTGATAAGGTGCGTAAAGGTGCCGGAGAAAAAGTGGCTCCTGAAACTGCAGAAGAAGCAGTGGAATACATTGTAGGTAAATTAACAGAAAAACATGTGATTTAATATATAAATGAGAGGTAAACAAGAATGAATTTAGCAGAATATAAAGGCGTATTTGTCTATGCGGAACAGGTTGACAACGTAATCAGCGGTATCGCATATGAATTACTTGGAAAAGGTAAGGAGCTTGCTGCACAGTTAAATGAGGAAGTAACTGCTGTTCTTGTAGGGGCTGATGTAAAAGGTCTTGCTGACAGTCTTGCGGAATACGGAGCAGATAAGGTTATCGTAGTAGAAGATCCTGAATTAAAAGAATATAGAACTGAGCCCTATGCTCATGCTCTTTCCAGCGTGATTAAAGAATATAAACCTGATATTTTCTTAGTAGGAGCTACTGCTATTGGTAGAGATTTAGCACCAACAGTATCTGCAAGATGTGC
The DNA here is from genome assembly GCA_017520155.1 of Lachnospiraceae bacterium. Classification (GTDB taxonomy): domain Bacteria; phylum Bacillota; class Clostridia; order Lachnospirales; family Lachnospiraceae; genus SFDP01. The sequence goes on along the minus strand of JAFXGR010000174.1, from coordinate 3,946 downwards.
AACCGGTTTGACTGCTGACTGTACAGTACTTGAAATTGGTGATTTTCCTATGGTAGCCCTTCCCGGAAAAGAAGATGAGCAAAAACATAATCAGTTATTGATGACACGTCCTGCTTTTGGTGGAAATACAATTGCAACCATTGCCTGTCCTGATCATCGTCCTCAGATGGCAACTGTTCGTCCCGGTGTTATGAAGAAAATTGATCCTATTGTAGGAGCAAAAGCTAATATCATTGAGATGAAATTAGAATTTGTACCAAATGACAGATATGTTGAGATTAAAGAAATTGTAAAAGCTGTTTCTGATGTTGCAGATATTATGGATGCAAAGATTTTAGTTTCCGGTGGACGTGGTGTAGGAAGTCCTGAAAATTTCAAAATCTTGGAAGATTTAGCTGAAGCTTTAGGTGGAACAGTATCTTGTTCTCGTGCTGTAGTTGATGCAGGATGGAAACCAAGAGAAATTCAGGTAGGACAGACAGGAAAAACAGTTCGTCCGAACCTTTACATCGCTTGTGGTATTTCCGGAGCAATTCAGCATACAGCCGGTATGGAAGAATCTGATATCATTGTTGCAATTAACAAAGATGAAGATGCTCCAATCTTCGATGTAGCTGATTTCGGTATTGTAGGAGATTTAAATAAAATTGTTCCTCAGTTAACTGAAGCAATTAAAGCGGCAAAAGCAAATAAATAATCAGATATGATAACATAAAAAACCGGTTTCCCTTGGGAGACCGGTTTTTTATGTGTATTTGTTGTTTAAAAAACTGCAATATATTATTGATTTTGTACTAAATCCAAATAGAATAAAGTTTCTGTCATAAAACGGTAAGGTGTTACAAATAAGAATCCTATACCAAAGCTGAAAAGACAAAGAATAGTCATTGGCAGGAAGCTAAGATAAAGAAGAAATAATCTTTTTTTATGTCCCTTCATTAATTCCCTGCTTCTTTTCATCAGCTGTAAGGCAGAAAGCTTGGTAAAATCCAATAATAAGAAATAACATTGGGAAAAGGAAAGCTTGATCCAAAGAGAAAGAACAGCTCCTATCACCAATATACAGAGAATAATAATACCGGATATCTCAATAAATGAAAAATAAGAGAGAATAAACAGTACTAATCCGGGAGTAAGGCATAATAAAGTAAATAAATGGATCAAAAACTGACTTAACAAAGTTTTATCAGGATAAAGATAAAAGCCTTCAAATAAATTCTTAAATTGTGTTTCCTGCCGGCATACCAGCTTAAGATAAAAACTATATTGTCCCACTTGTAAAATACAGCCTAGCAACGTGAGAATAAAGGATACCAGATAATCAATAGTCAGGCTGATTACAGAGAGGCCGGCACTTCCTCCAACCAATAAGGTAAGGGTGGAAATCATCAAATTAGAAGCCAATAATAAGGAGATGGCTTTACGATAATTTCCGAGAAGAAGTCCTCTGGCTTGCTGTTTTAAAGAAGTGATATTCCTATTTATCCCCATAAGTCTACAGATCTTCCTTTATATTTTAGGGAATCAGAGAGTTTCAAATCCTTCTGGTAGGGATTTTCCTCATTATAATATTTTATCTGAGTGTGGGTTGTTCCTCCGGCTACATAGGAACGGCCGCATTCAGGACAGATTGCAGTCTGTAAAGAAACGTTAGCGGCAACTACACGTCCGTTATTCTTGGAAGCCTTGCTGTAAGCATTACTTACATGCTCTTGCTCGTGGGCACGAACAACAGAGGCGGAAGCCTGGGGACTGATGTGAGCGGCAGCTTTAAAAGAAACCATCTCATCAGAACCATCCTGATATTTACGATTACTGCAGGTCTCACATTCTGCAGGGGAAGATTTACGTCCCGGTGATTTTACACGGCTTGCGGAAGGATTTCGTACAATATTACCCTCCTCCTGAGTCCCCGTAGAGGGAGAAGATGAAGGATAAAAAGAATAAGGGTTGCTACTGTTGCCGGATAACAGGGAAACTGGCATCATACAAACATCTCCTTTCTATAATGAAATTCCCAGATCATCTAAAAATTCCGGATAGGAATCTTCAAAAGGAATTCCATACATTTGTTCATACATTTGATAAAAAGTTGTTTTAAATTGTTCCCGATATTCAGGAATATATAAAATGCTGTAAAAACTAATAGCAATAACAGAACATTGAATCACTAAGGCTGTAATACCTGCAATCATTCCGGTTCTGGCATTCCTGCAAAATTTTATCCGGTCTCCTTTGGAAAGAAGGGCAAGAATAATAGCCAATGCTCCAAAGATAAAGGAAAACCAAAATAAACTAAAAAAAGAACAAAACAAACCCAACAATCCTAAAGTCTTCGAACTGCGGGAAAAAGAATTATCATACATAAAAATCACCATTCCCTTTCTGATAGAAGTGGTAATTTCAGTATACCATTTTCATTTTTAAGATACAAATAAAATCTTTCTAAAGGAATTCAGAGGGGCAATTACTTGCAAAACAAAATAGAAATGAGTACAATATAAAAAGTGAAATGAATACATTTCCATTATCAGGAGGAAAAAATGGATATATTAGTGAAAATAACAGAAGAATTGCAGGTAGAAAAATGGCAGGTTGAAGCTGCCGTTTCTTTAATTGATGAAGGAAATACCATTCCTTTTATTTCCCGTTACCGAAAGGAAGCTACCGGTTCCTTAAATGATGAACAGCTGAGAAATCTCTCGGAACGATTATCTTATTTGAGAAATCTTGAAGATAAAAAGGCCCAGGTATTATCCTCTATAGAAGAACAGGGAAAATTAACAGAGGAATTAAAGGAAAAGATTTTACAGGCAGAAACCATGGTAACGGTAGAAGACTTGTACCGTCCTTATCGCCCGAAGAGAAAGACAAGAGCAAGTGTGGCAAAGGAAAAGGGACTGGAACCTTTTGCACAAACTATTCTTTTGCAGGAGATAACCACAGACCTACTGGCGGAGGCAGAAAAATATCTTTCAGAAGAAAAGGAGGTTCATACCCCAAAAGAAGTACTTCAGGGAGCCATGGACATTCTTGCGGAAGCAATCTCTGACGAAGCAGATTACAGAACTTATATTCGTCAGGTAACATTAGAGGAAGGAAAGCTTCTTAGTACAGCTAAGGATGAAAAGGCACAGTCAGTATATGAAATGTATTACGACTATGAAGAACCCTTAAAGCAGGTAGTGGGGCACAGAACTTTGGCTATCAACAGAGGAGAAAATGAGAAATTCTTAACGGTAAAAATTGAAGCTCCCACAGAACGTATTTTACGCTATCTGGAAACTAAAACTTTGGTAGGAGAAAATCCCATTACCACACCGGTACTGAAGGAAGTCATTAAAGACAGCTATGAACGATTAATTGCCCCTGCCATTGAACGGGAAATTCGTAATGAATTAACGGAAAAGGCTGAGGATGGAGCCATTAGTGTATTTGGAAAAAATCTGGAACAGCTGCTTTTGCAGCCACCCATTGCAGGTAAAGTAGTGCTTGGCTGGGATCCTGCTTTTCGTACCGGCTGTAAGCTGGCCGTTGTGGATGAAACCGGCAAAGTTCTGGAAACAAAGGTAATTTATCCTACAGCGCCCCAAAATAAAGTAGAGGAAGCAAAAAAAGAGCTGAAAAAATTAATTACAAAATATGGAATCAGTTTGATTTCCGTGGGAAACGGTACTGCTTCAAGAGAATCGGAACAGGTAATTGTGGAATTATTAAAGGAACTGGAAGAGCCGGTGCAGTATGTAATTGTAAACGAAGCAGGTGCCAGTGTATATTCAGCAAGTAAGCTGGCAACAGAAGAATTCCCCAATTTTGATGTGGGACAAAGAAGTGCAGCCTCCATTGCAAGAAGACTGCAGGATCCTTTGGCAGAATTGGTTAAAATTGATCCAAAATCCATTGGTGTGGGACAGTACCAGCATGATATGAACCAAAAGAAGCTAAG
>JAFXGR010000173.1 GCA_017520155.1 Lachnospiraceae bacterium | reverse complement strand
GTTCGTCAGACCAGAGATTTGCCTCCACCTTCCTTTAGACTCCACCTCGCGATGGACGCCCTTAGTCTTGGCTATATCCTTCCCACTACTAGGGCGGATTAGGAACTTTCATCCATTAGAAACGTGCGCCGCTGGGCGCACAGTAAAGGTGAGATCAAACTAATATTAATCTCACCTTTTTTACAATGTTATTTTTACATAATCTACCCACGCCAATCATCAGGTGGTTAACCTGGGTGTGAAAAGTAACTTTACAATCTCTTATTCATTACAACGATATTTATTTCTTCTGTTTTTTGCAGCTAGCAATATAATCAAATACTGCCATCACTAAATATATAATTGCCGCGTCAATAAAAATTGCCTGTGGGATCCATTCAATCCCTTTATCAGAATGTTTTAACATATGTACAAGACTTTTTATTCCTTGTGATTTGGTACTATGTATCCTTATCCAAGGGGTCATCAAGCCATATTCATAAATAAAATGATTCACCTCTAAAAAAACTCCCTCTGTCTTTTCTATCAGGGAATAAAAAAGAATGAAACTACATAGTCCAATGTAATATATTTTTTTAGGAACATATTTTAGTAGAATTTCTTTCATTATCATTACTCCTCACGAAACTATTACTGTCTAGCAGTATAATCAAAACTATAGGTCATATTTTGAGCTGGTGTATTTGATGAGATAATTCTACTTCCATTTTCAAAATATAAACCTTTTATTCTTTCTAAAAATCCTATCCCGCCCCATTTATTCTGCCACAGATTCCATCACCTCAGATACTTCAACAACAGCCGGGGCCACTACAAAAGACCTGCATTATATTACTAAAGAAACATATCTGCCTGCATGGAATACAGTTCTGAATAATATGGACTGTTCTTCATCAGATTATGATGTGTATCAAAGCCAATCACGCTTCCCTCTTTTAATACCAGTACCTTATCCGCTTCTTTTACTGTTGCCAAACGATGAGTAATATAGAATACGGTCTTACCTTTCGTTAACTCTCTTAATTTGTCAAACAAAAGCTTTTCCATTCTTGCATCTAAGGCAGAAGTGGGCTCATCAAAAATTACAATTTCTGCCTCTTTATAAAATGCTCTCGCCAGTGCAATACGCTGCCATTGGCCTCCAGACAACTCTTTACTTCCTTCAAACCTCTTTCCCAGCATTTTCTCCTTATCTTCTTCCTCTTCTATCCAATCAACTCCTCCCTTGGTCATAGCCTTATGTAGTTCTTCTTTCCTTCCCTCCTTTAAAAGTTCCGAAAGAATAATGTTTTCCTCCAAGGTTAAATCGAATTGGGCAAAATCCTGAAAAACTGCAGAAAAAGCACCTCTATAAGCGTTAATCTCTATATGTTCAATGGGCTTATTATCAATATAGATCATGTTTGGCTTCATACCATACATACGCAATAATAATTTTACCAAAGTAGATTTTCCTGCACCATTTTCACCTACAATAGCAATTTTTTCTCCTCTGTTTACCTCAAAGGAAACATGTTCTAACACCATTGTTTCTGAATCAGGATAGGAAAAGGAAAGATGGTTAAATGAGATTTTTTTAAACTCTTTAGGAAAGCTTTCCTCCCCTGCTGTCATCTCATCCTTTATTTGAAGAAAAGAAAACAGATTTTCCATATAAAGCAGAGTGTCGTACAAAAGGCTGCCATCCTGGACCATAAGTGTGATTCCCTGTACCGAATAAAGGATGGCGGAGGTAAATACCACAATGGTTCCCACACCTAGACTGCCACCGGTAATCTCTCCTATTACATAGGCAAAGGAAAAAGCACTAAATAGCCCTGCAAATATGAGAAAAATAATGGAGGTGATAATCTGCTTTTTTCTGTTTTTTTGTACTGATTTTCTAATCAGCTCATAGGTAGTTCTGTATTTTTTTCTGAAAAAATCATACAAATTATAAAGACGGACTTCTTTTATTGTTTCTGCCGTCAGCAGTACTTCCGAATAATAAGATAGCTTACGGGAATCCTGACTATTGGAAACCAGGGTTTCAAAGGCCTGCTGTTGAATACGATAGGATACAATACCCTGAATGATCATGGCTGCCAAAAGTATCAATGCCATAATTACATGAAAAGATAATAACAATCCTAACATAGATACTATCATAATCCCATTGGTAATAATGCTGGTTCCAAAAACAATTAAATTAACAGGACGCCAGGCCGCTTCCTGGCTGATTAAATTGATTTTGTCATAAAACTCACTGTTTTCAAAATATCCTATATCCTGAATATCCCCGGACTTTTCCATGATTTTATCATTCAAATGCAAGGTAAGCTTGTCTGTCAGCTGCCCTTGGATAAAGGTATTAATAGGCGGCATTACATTATTTGAAATAAAAACAATACACCAGATAACAAGATATCCTATTATTTTTTCCTTTTGTACACCGGTTACACTGTCAATAATCTTATTAGTAATGTAAAGTGATATTGAAGGAAGAAGTGCCTGGATGGGTACCATAACGAGTAGAAAAAGACACAATAATATGGAGGATGAGAATACAAATTTTAAGCTTTTTGTATATAGTTGTAAATATTGTTTTAAAAACAATTTAGCCACCTACCTTTCGGGATATCATCAGATTGCTTTTTCTTCTATCAAAAATTCCTCTTTTTTCCAATTTTCTGTATAGTTTCTCTATCAGCTGATGCTATTTAATATAGCACTTTTTTTCCTTTTGATAACATGACGTTATGACGAAAAATCTTTTTTTATTTTTTTTTCGTTATAACGTCATGTTGTTTTTTCCTTAATAGGTATAGGCTGTATTTATAAAAAAATTCTAACAGAAATTACAAGGAGGATTAAAATGAAAAAATACTTGATTTATGCAACAACTTTAACTTTGGCGTTTACTATAGGATTTAGGTTATTTCCTTCTTCCAGGTATACAAAATCCACTCAATTAGGATCTTATGCTTTTTTCAGTATGACTGATTATAATGCCGAAGTAAAAGAGTAACTATTTTCTCCATATTTCGCTTTATAGTAGTTCCCTATTAATTTTCTGATTCTTTTATTTCCATACATCTCAGAGATCGCCATGGCAAGTTCACATAATCTTTGTGGCTTATCTGGCGTCTCTTTCTTTTCCATTTCAAGAGTATAGCTGTATTCTGCCACATAATCATCCAGATTTGCGGCATAGCCTATATCCAATGCTCTCTTAATCCACTGTTCCCAAATCACCTTTGCCTCCTGGTACTGTGCTATATCTGATAAACATTTTCCAAGGTTTAATGCTTCCATATAGGTTTCACGAAAACGCTGATTTATTCCCCACTTTTCTCCCATCATATCCTCTAGATAATCCGTATATAGGGAAATTGCTTTCTCATATTGTCTGGTATCTAAATACATCCCTCCCAACTGATTGATCAAATTTCTCTCTGTTGAGGTGTAGGTATGAAGCTTCTTTCCCACCTCCTTCAAGTCCATGGTATAGCTTAGGATTCGTTTTAATTCCTCAATCAGTTCTTCTTTTTCCATAAGATTCTTCCTGTAACTTATCAGTGCCCTTCGCTCTTCCAGATATTGAAGATTTTGCTCTTTCTCCTCCTCTAGCACCTCTTCCAGCTTAGAAAGTAAGCGTTCTGCCTGTTCATAATTTCCTTCAAACATCTCCCCCGAAAGCTCCATCCTAATAAGATGAGCCTCTGCCTTATCTGAAGTTAAAATCTCTCCGTAATATTTAGGCTCTAATTCCAGGCGCTGTGTTAATTTCTTATAGTTTTGAATTTTGGGTTTTCGTTTCCCCTTCTCTAAGCGGGAATAGTTTTCCGGTTCACAAATATGTTCACTAACTGTGGCCTGACTGAGTCCCTTTTTTCTTCTTCCTTTTTCCAAATACTCTCCCATAGAAACTATCAGCCATAGATTTCCATGAAGATTATATGGATTATAGTTTAGGGATTTATGGAAGTGGTGATAGAGGAATTGAATAGCTTCTTTCTCTCGGATAAGGGTTTCTCTTTCTTTTTGAAGTCTTGTTTTACATTCTACTAATGCTTCCTGAATTCTGGGAACATGGTAAAGATAACGACATCTTTTCAATTGTTCATAAGTCTTTTCTAATCGTCTTTCCTTTTCTATGAACCTTTCTTTACTTACTTTCCTTCCAAAGATAGCCTCTTCTACCTCCTCCATCACACAAACCAACAGGGGAAGGGCTTTTACCTGCTGTTCTTCATCTGCCATAGATAAAACAAAGAGATAAAGCTGTTCCAAAGTCTCTCTTATTCCTGTGGCCTTTGTTTGATCCAATCTTATGTACAATCTGGCATACAGGCAGTAGATTCCCACCTCAAAGCTTCCTACTCTCTTTTTCTTCCAGTCCTTATCTTCCAAAAAACCGGCAGTGAGGCAAAAAGCTTCCCGGTACTTCTCCCATGCCTTTTTATGATTATGATATAACCTTTCTTCCAGAACACCCTTGGCATAAAGAAGAAACTGCAACTGTAATTTTTTATGAAAAGAGGAACAGACAAAAGCTTTATCAATAGCTTCTTTTAGTCCCTTGTAATCCTCCTTTTCTATGGCATCACAAACCTCATCCCTCCATCCAAGGTAGGAAATTTCCTCGCTGCTAAGCCAGGCAGATAAACTGGCAATTCCCTGCCCCAGTCGCTCTAATATCCCATTTACCGTAAGAAAATCGGGAATATTTTTTCCTGTTTCATACTCACTGTAGCTGGAAGGGGCACAGATACCATTTACCAGGTCTGTAGCCGATATATTTTGTGCTGTTCTCATTTCATAAAGTATCTTTCCTATCTGCATATTTCTCCTTTGCGCTCCACAATGAATATCTGAATTTAATTGATTACATTTTAAATTATAAGAAAATATAAGTAAAGGTGAAATCAAACTAATATTAATCTCACCTTTTACAATGTTATTTTTACATAATCTACCCACGCCAATCAGCAGGTGGTTAGCGTGGGGGGTGAAAAGTAACTTTACAATCTCTTCTTTAATTATACTTATTCCTTTTCTCCCAATTTTTCGTTGCAACGTCATATACAGAATCAAACTATATAGTATAATTGTATTTATCAGCTGATATATAATATTAAAGGAGTAATTTATAATGAAGTCATCCATAAACATTGAGCATAAAATTGCATTGCCTAATATTATATTTTTTTCTATAGCTGAACTAATAGAAAATAATCTCAGCGGAAATATATATATACTTATTGCTACTTTAGTAAGTATTCTAATCATCTTATATTATTGTATAATATTTTTCTACTACAGACTCTCAGATAAGAAGAAACGTAATAACTTATACCTACTTTTTTTTACTGTTATTCTTGTCTTATGTCGTATTTATTTCTTATTCTCTTTCTAAAAAAATCATGACCACCCGTCAAACGGGTGGTTTGCTCGCCCCTATAAGGGGCTGTTACCGGCCAGCGCCTAAAGACGCTGGCTTTCACTTTCGTTCAAGCCACTTCGCCCTTGACTCGTCGCTGCCCTTCAAAGGGCAAACT
>JAFXGR010000172.1 GCA_017520155.1 Lachnospiraceae bacterium | reverse complement strand
TACCTTGAGTCGTTTAATGGAACATGAATACTTTGGGCTGTTTATCAGAAACAGTAAAATATATTTCCATGATATTTATGCTGATGGTTTCTCTGCTCGAAATGACATCTTGAATGCAGGGATAGCTTTTCTTCGTGCAAATGCATATGACATGGAAAATCCACACGCAGTAAAAGATGGTGTTAATCATATTCAGAAAGCAAAGACTGGTCCTATGGATACGGAACAGGAAGAACTGAAACGTCTTACCTTTAAAATTCTGAAAGAAACGAAACAGACGATTAAGGATGAGCAGGAAAAGGCGGGATTCGTAGATGAACGAAAGGTTGCTAATAATGAGCTTAAGAATCGAATACAAGAGATCGGTAAGGAAGCTTATGCAGATAAGTCACTTAACTCCGAAGAACGATTAGACTGGATTACAGAACAGACCATGGAAGCCGTCAGCCAGCAAACAGGGTTCAAAGGTAAGCCATTGAATGTGTTTGGGTGGATTTATAAGATACTTAAAACGACTGGGAAACCGCAAGAATAGGTCTACTCCCAATCCTATAGTAAACACTACAGGGTCTGGAACTCCAGACCCTGTAAATTGTCATTAATATTTACTTTTCAACCGCTAAAAACATTTTAACGAACCTAAAAATATTGATATCTTTTATGAAAATGAGATTGAATCTTAATACCATACTTTTTGTATGGAAAATATTAAACACTTTGATTTTCTTTGATACCAGTTATTCATATAATATAGGTTATCTGAACTGCTGTTATAAGTGGATGTCATGGAAAAATTATGGCATACCTCGATCTGCTCTAAGCTGAAACACTCTGTCTCGCAATTCTTCTAAACTACTCTCCAAATAACTATAATCATCACCATATTCCAACAAAGATACATTATAGGTATCTTTCCAATGTTTAACAAGTTGTGGCTTATTACCTGCCTTATCAACCATATAATGAGGACATGAAGAATTAGCTGTATTATGTAAAAATTGTAATAATAAATTTATATCAGGATCATTCAAACTATAACCCAAAAATACAACCGTATGAGTAAGGAACAATGCTGTCAACAAATGATAAAATTCCGGATGCTTTTCTTGTGCTTGATAATACTGTTTTGCGGTAAATATCAACTTTTCTGTATCATCAATGCTACCATGTGCTTTTATAATAAGATTTTCCGGTGCCTTTATACTTCCTATAATAGATCTTGTATTTGTATAATCAAAGGTAAGATACTCTGGTTCATGACACAAACTTTCATATAATTTATCAAAATTAGTAGTAACAACAATTTTGCTATCTAAATCTTTAATTAATTCATGCACTTTTGAATGTTTATATCGCCCTCTCAAATACTGATTTTTTAAATAATTACTATATTCACCTGAATCGCACAAATCTGCTATCGCCTGTAATGCTAATAAATAATTCTGTTTTTGCAGCATATCTTCAACAAATGCTGTATCATCAGCCTTCGGATTTTTCATTTTTGCTTTAATATTATTAAGGAACTCTCCCCAAGTATCTGGTGATTCTCCTCTATCATTTTTAGCCGTTGCAGAGATACCCGATCCCAAAAATATTAAACATCTTCTATATGCAAGTTCCTCTACTAAATTATCTGGCCAAATATCACTCATTACACATTTCTCCTGCGTTCTTCATAAAATTTTCTGCAATTGTATTCAAATATTGTTTATAACTCTCAACACTACTACTTTGATTTCCTCTTACACCAGTTGCATAGGACAATTCGAAAATAGGTGTATTTGATGTTTGCGATAACGGAATAATACTATATACATAAGGCACATCACCTAATTTCAATGCATCACTTGCAATTCCATCTTTCATAAATTTTCCAAGAGATTTCTCTATTTCCGCATGAAAATTGTTAATTACTTTTTCATAAGCTTGTGTAGGTCGCTCTCCGTTCTTAAACTTTCTTTTGGAATACTGCTGAATAGAGTATCCTATATAACGTGTAGTGCTATCTACATCTGTATTTATCAAATATTTATCAAAAAATTCTTGACTTTCTTCCTTTCCAAATTTATCTACAAATGTATTAATCGCAGATTTATAAAGCTTCATCCAACGCTCAATCCAGTCCCCAATATTAGATATTCCTAAAAGGCTAAAAATATCAGATGCCATTGGTGTCAAAAAGTAATCAGAATTCAATAATGCACTTCTATTTAATGCACCTAATGAAGGACCTACATCAATTAATATGTAATCAAACTCAGAATTTGCTTTCTTCAACTGATTAAGCCAATTTAACTTTCTAATTGCTCCTTTGTCACCTGATAACGTTTCTGACCAGCTTTTACTCATAGTATCATCAATAATTGATAATTTAGGGTGTCCTGGAATCAAAGATATTTTAAAGCTATTTTGACTTTCACTCACAGGGATATCAATATTATTAAAATTTGCATCTCCTTCTTCCATATCTCTAAAATAATCATATATTGTTTTTCGAGTATTTTGATTTTCTGGATCATAAAACTCCAACCATGTTTCTTCAGGCAAAATAGCTTGTGTCGAATTGGACTGCGGATCCAGATCCACTACCAATACTTTTTTATTTTTATAGATGGATAAATAACTCGCTAAATTAATAATCGTTGTTGTTTTGCCAACTCCGCCTTTGTTATTAAAAAATGTAACTACCTTCATTTTTCCTCCTTCGGAAGCCAAAACCCATTTTTCTTTCGTAACTTTATACTTTTTTTTGTAAATAATACATTTTTTTCATCATTAATTTTTTCTAATGCATTTCGATCTTTTTCCAGTGATGTCATTCGCTTTTTAATTACATCACAATCTCCCAATTCAATTCCAATCCATCGCCTATTTAACAATTCAGCAACTGCATATGTTGTGCCACTTCCTCCAAACGGATCCAATATTAAATCTCCTTCGTTACTGCTAAATGAAATTATTCTGTCCAATAATTTTATCGACAGTTCATTATATAGTCTATTTTTTCCATTTCTTACAGGAAAAATATCATACCATACATCTGCAATATTAACTCCCAGCACATTCATCTTATCTTTATAACCACCATAGTCTTTATACTCACCACCACAATGTCTGCATGTCTGGATTGGTAATCTTTGTTTATTAAATGTTTTTGGTTTTGTACCTTTGGTGAAATATAATAACCCATAATGAGATGGCGTGTATTTATCTTTAATTGGAAAACTATTTTTCATATCAATAGCAATCCAATTTTGAAAACATATTTTAGAACATAAATATTCTGCATAATATATACACCACTTAGGAATATTATAGATATACAAAGAACCTCCTGGTTTTAGAATCCTAATACATTCATCCAACCACAGTTTACTCCACTCTATATATTGGCTAATTGACAAATCATCGTTTCTGCCATTAGCATATTCTTTTTTTAAATTAAATGGTGGATCAGCAAAAACCATATCTACAGATTCACTTTGTATCATAGGTAATACATCCAAGCAATCTGCATGATATAATTCTCCTTTTGAAGTCCGGTATTCTGCATCCACATTCTTATTATTTTTCGTCAATTCCCTGACGGTTAAAAATTTTGCAATCCTCGATATGTTTTCCAAATAACTATCTTCATATTCTAACGGCACATTTCCAAGCATTAGATTCATTTCCAGATTTGTCAATCCGGCAATTTCTAATGCTTTATCCAATAGTTTATTCGGAAGAAGAGTGGTGCAATTACTTTTTAATAATTCTAATTGTTTTGCTTTAAATCCATTCTTTTTTAAAATGGTTACTAGCTCTTTTTCTTCAATTCCCTTCTTTTTCATTTGAAAAAGGAGCACATCATATATTGTGTAAAACATAATATCACTATCACCTATTCTATTGTTCTATATTAGGCTCCGTTTAAGTACATTCTAATTTATCTTATGTCATTATCGAGGTGTTTCCATAGTCTCTTAATGTTTCCACATCTACGTACTTAATTTGTTGATTATTTCGGAGTTACGATAACAAATCAATTATTATCTAAAAAATCTCTATTCAATTATATTTGAATCATTCTAATTTATTATAACCCAAATATTTCATTTGCATAGTATACGGGTAAAATATTTATACGTTCCAAAGCTTAAATGATTTGTTTTTTACATTTATAATCTACTGTGAAGCTCTCTTACCTTTTCATTTACCGTTGCATCAATATACCATTTCCACATCGGTGCATCCACTATATCTCTATGGGATTCACACTTTAAAATCAATGATTGTAGCCTTTCTGGTTCCGCCTTCTTTGCTTCAAACATTGCTACAAAGTATCTCTGGAACTGTTCCAATGTCAACGGAACAATATCTAACCTCTGTTTCACATCGCCCTTTGCATACCAAATTCCATGTCTGAAGGTTTCAGCAGTATTTGTATCGATCTTAACTGCAATAAACATCCCATATACAGGCTTTTCGTATTTCAGAACTGCATCTGAAACATGACGTCTGACTGGTTCGCCTTCCATCGCTTCCTGTCTGGATGATGTTGACATTGTAACTTCGGTCAGGATTGTAAAGTCTTTATATTCCCAATACAAATCACCTTTTCCTCCACCAGCTGCTGATACTGGTAAAAAATCAGAATCTAAACGGAACCCTCGCACTTCATATGGCTTATTAACCATGTGGTTGATTGCAAGTGCCGCTCTCCATAATACCCATTCGAGATATGCAGGTGTTTCATCTTTTGGAACTTCAATGGCATTATCTTCGTCATATACAAGTTTTCCGCCACCCTTCATAAGAAGTGTCATATAATCTGCAATTTCTCTCCATTGATTGCGCTGCTCACTTGCATAAGCGATTTCATCAGTTTGTGCCAAAATATTTTCCAAACGCTGTCTGGCAATGTTAATTTCGTTAGAATTGGTTAATGGCAGATCTGAAATATCAAACACAATATGACGTTCTTTCATCTGTTTCTTCAGATCATCTAACAAAATTTTTGCGACATCCATATCATCTGTTGGCAATGGTGCACCATTACATAATTTCTGATATTGATACATAAGAGAGTCTTGACATGCTGTATTCTTTGCAAGCTTTTCTGCCAAAACATGCTTCGATGGAACAATTATAAGACCTCTTCCTTTTCTCTGAAGTACTCCGGAAATACGAAGATATCTCATATTCATATCACTATAATCCAAGAAGTTATCGTTCTTCTTATCGTAGTTTTCGCCTCTTTTTTCTATTTCTTTTTTATCAAATGGTCGTTTTGCCGGTGCTTTTTCTCGTCTATGTCTTAAATCAAGAATATTATCCACCACTTCGTTCAGATCATAGCTCGGATTAGTTGTATGTCCCCATAATGCAAATTCAATTCGACTAAGTTCTGATGAGCCTGTCCTTCTTTCTAATTCCAACATAATAGCCAACAGCCATCTTAATGGTGAAAAATGTCCATCGCCATTTGGCATTGGAAACTGTTCCACGCTCATTGCACGCAAATAGCACTCTTGAACAGCAGGGTAAGTATCTGCTTTTAAAAAGGTCTTACCAAATGGTGTGAGATCATCAAGTACTCCAAGTTCATTCTGGTTCCCATCTGCTTTTCTCACTTGTGGGTAAATAAACCCATTTTTCGCAAACATTAATCGCCATTTACGAGCATGACTTCCCGATTCATCTTTTCCACTTTCATTCTGAATGATTCCTTTTTCATTCAGCAAATTCATAAATCCAATTTCCTGTTCTCTCCCTCGCAAATTTCCTACAAAAGGGGAGTTTGCAAAAACAGAAAAACCTTCTTGGATTCGGTTGGGATTTCTCAACCCGGTATTACCGACCAACCAAATATCTATATTTTCGTTCATAACATAACCTCTTGTTAAAATCCAACAAACAAATATTCCTGAACTCTATTTCTATTTGTTTTTGCTCCGTTTTGGTTTCCAAAAGAATAGATATAATCTATTGGAATAACTTCCACATGCTGTTTGTATTTCGCCATAATTGCAACCATTTCATCCTGTGTTGGTAAACTATTCGATGAATAGGATACTATTAAAATGCTATCTTTAAATTTCTTAAACAATTGATCAAACGCATCTGCAGCACCTTTCCTTGTAGAAAACGGAGTTGGATACGACTTAAATTTTTTCGTCAATGTATTTTGTTGAATTTCAACACCTTTCCAATCTCGTGCCAAACCTTCCACAAAATGATAACGTCTCACGTATTCATTATCAGAAAGCGGAGAGTAGTATGGCGGATCAATATATACAAGATCAGGAGTTCCCGCTTTAAGCTCCATTGCATCTCCATGTTTTGCCTTATTAGTTTTTCCGTTATCAAACACCGCTTTATTTACAGCCTGTACCGCTTCTAAAAATTGTTGCTCTAATGATTTCTTCAAATCTTTACGACCATCATTATATCTATCTCCGGTATACGTAAAAATTCCACGAGGACGCTTTTTTGTACATGCACGAATCAACGCCGTCATAGCAATCGCATGTTTATATGGGTCTTTAAGTGCAGCAATATTCATTCTTAGTGTATCTATTAAACTATTTTCTTCATCCGTATAATACAATCCTTGAAATGTATTTGACACAAAATGATCTGACTCTTTTGACGGTATCAGTAATTGTTCAGCTTCATCAATAGGCAAAATAGTCCCATTATTTTCAATCATCGCCTTTGAAAATGTTGCTGACATAGCCATATAATCATTGCTAATTACCGATTTCCCTTGTGTTTTAAACATATAACCAACTATTCCGGAACCTGCAAATAAATCTACAACTGTATCAAACTCAAATTGTGATGCTACTGACCAAATTTCTGAAAGCAGTTTACTTTTAGAACCCATAAATCTTGTCGTTGGATATTTACTCATTTGCTCAGGCAATGGTTTTAGAACAGGTTTAATCAGCATTTTTCTTTTTGGTGGAACTGTTACAATAACGTCTTCACCTTTTCGATTGCTTCCGCTACATGATATATATCGTTTTGTTTGAATTACTTCAATATTGAATGGTTCATACAATTCATGTACTAATGGATGATTTGAATTTGTCAAAATTACATGACATCCTAATTCCTGCAAACGAAATACCTCTTTCGCCAATTCAACATGATCTTCTTCATAAAACTGTTCTTTCGTATAACGCTTAAAATCTGCATATTCGGAAATCGGTAAATATGGCGGATCCAAAAAAATAAAATCTCCTGGTCTTGCATATTCCTTTAATACAGATAAATAATCTCCACAAACTATATTAGCTTTCTGCAACGCTTCCGATGCCGTATACAATGCTTCCTCATCACAAATATTAGGTGATTTATATCTTCCAAACGGAACATTAAACTTACCTTTTTTATTCACACGATAAAGTCCATTGAAGCATGTTTTATTCAAATAAATTGTTCTTGCAGCTGCTTCAGCCTTTGGCAACTCTTGCCACTCCAAAGCTCTAACCTCATAAAACATTTCTTGCGTATTTTCATATTGTTTCAAGTATTCAATTACTTTATCTACATTATCAGCAACCTGCGTATACATATTAATCAATTCTGGATTGCTATCTGCAATAATTGCATCGTTTGGATTTAATGCAAAAAACATTGCTCCACCACCAATGAACGGTTCAATATATCGACCATAGGAAGCAGGTACTTTAGGCAATAAATCTTTTAACATCTGTGTTTTACCGCCTGCCCATTTCAATATAGGCTTTGCTTGTATATTATATTTCTTCTCAAGTGCTTGCTCTGCCATAGTATTCCCTTTCATTAAGCTTCAATCTCCGTGATTTCCATAATATCACCGATATCACATTTTAACGCTGTACAGATTTTCAGCAACACATCTGTAGTAACATTTTCATTTTTCCCTAATTTTGCCATTGATGCATGGCTAATGCCTGCAGCAACACACAGATCTTTTTTCTTCATATCTTTATCAATTAATAATTTCCACAGTTTTTTATAACTAATTGCCATTCCGCACCTCTTGTATCACTTGGGTAAACATCAGTTCTTATTTCCTATATTCACTAATTATACTCCTATAATTCAGCAAAAACAATCGCAAATTCAGCGTTAGCTGAATTTCTTCCCCTCCTTTTCCAATACAAATATGTATTCATGAGCTAACATCAGAAATTTTTTTCTCTTTTTCTGCCAATATTCTGTTGATCTACAATTATGTTGTTCTTTAATTATGATTTCTTTTATTTTAAAACCAGCTTCCAAAAAGATATTCATTGTTTCCATCCCCAAAGGACGAATGTAGCCCTTTTCACGAATATCGCCAATCATAAATGCACAAATAGCATTTTTCTTTAAAACTCTATTTGCTTCAGTAGCCACATCCTTCATAGCTAACAGAAATTCTTCGTAATGCAAATGAGATATATCTTCTGGAATATTTTCGCTGTATTTTATAATGTCTGCATAGGGTGGATGCGTACAAATCATATTAATACTATTATCTTTGACAAACGATATGTCTCTTGCGTTTCCTTGTCGTGTGAAAATTTTCGAATTTGTTTGAATTGTAAAATTTAGATTATCATTAGATAAGTTGATAGCTTCTGGATTAACATCAACGCCAATGGCATTTCTTCCTAAAAGTTTTGCCTCAATCAATGTTGTTCCGCTTCCTAAGAATTGATCCAATACCCAATCGTTTTCATTGGTGTATCGTAAAATAAGATTTCGAGGAATATAAGGTGACCAGTTTCCTCTATATTTTCCTGAGTGTGTTGCCCATTTCCCTCTGTCCGGAAATGACCATATTGTAGATTCTTCTAATTTGAAATTATCAGGTCCTTCTCTTATAAAAATCCTTCCTTTCTCTGTATAATATTTTCTATGATCATAACTCTTTTACACATTTCTGTCTACAAAATTAGTATTTAATATTCTTTACTAAGTTCGCCGCAAATACTGGCAAGCAGTGTAAGGAGGTACCACTTCACAAATTCGCAAGCAGTGTAAACATGTACAAGTTTACTCATTTTTGAAAAATTACCTTCCTGTGATTTTTCAAAAATTGCTTGCTCCGCTTGTTGGGGCAACACCCCCAATCCCCTTCGAACAACATTAGAGATGTTGGCTACTCGTTCCTGCTGAACGTTAATTAATAAAAATATTTAACAATAGCTAAAACAAAAACAAGATGCAATCATTATTTTACAGACTGCATCTCATTTCTATTTCATCAATATTTATTTTAGATATGGAACAATTACATCATAAAACTTCTTGCTCCAGTCAGCATGGAATTTTGCCATTTGCAACCAATCTGTTTC
The DNA here is from genome assembly GCA_017520155.1 of Lachnospiraceae bacterium. Lineage (GTDB taxonomy): Bacteria > Bacillota > Clostridia > Lachnospirales > Lachnospiraceae > SFDP01. The sequence goes on along the minus strand of JAFXGR010000172.1, from coordinate 28,458 downwards.
ATTTTCGATGCTGACATTATTTAATTGGTAAACAACTTTGGATGATTTAATATCATCTCCACGATTCCAAATCAAAGAAACTCCCAATTTAGATTCAATTTCCATTTTCTTAAGTAGCAATGAATCAAAAGCTTTCTTATTTGCTTCTTTGTTATTTTTCCCCAAGTAAATTTCAACTCGTGCACAATCCCAATTGGCAACACAGTTTATACTAAATCCTTGTACACCAAAGAAACCGCTTATCCAATTTTCTTTCGATGGATTTACATTACTGAAAGAACCATCTCCGTGAGCTGTATGAATATAATCAAGAGCGTATGTCCAGTATTTTCTGCGAAGTTCATAGCGAGTTCCGGCTTCGTCCTCGTTTATTTCACTTCCGTCACGTAGATAAAACACCAAGTCTGTAGGGTCTGCATCATACAATGCAAATATTTTAATCAATACAGAAAGCTTACTTTGTGTATTGGTATTTGTCCAGACGTAAATCCCATCACCAATTTCTACGCTTTTTGTAAAATCAGCACTATTCAAACTGAAATGTAATGCCAATCCATCTTCTGATGATGTTGCAAGTTTTGTAATAATTGTTTTATCTTCTGCGTATAGAATCTGAAGCATCTTTTGATACATTTCCACCCAGCTTCCGACAGGCTGCTCTGCATTCTTATAACTGAAACGTGCAAGTAAACGACCGCTTAAATCTGCTGTATCGTCATCTAAAGAACAAGAATCCAATTGTTTTTCCTGTGGTTTGAAGTCTGTAGTTGGAATCGTCCAAATAGAAATTGCTTTATCCATAAGATATGAATTGCGTTCTTCTAATTCAGTAAGAGTCCATTGATTCTTTTTAGCAATCCACTGATTCATTCGAATACCGCTATCTTCAAATCCATTTTCAATTTTCTTCTTTTCATCAAAACTACGATTACTGTATCTGGAATTGTATGCCGTAAGAGTAAGATTTGCTAATCTATGTAACCATGTATCATGAACAGATTCATAATCATTTCCCAACTCTTTTTCCCATGCAGGTGTTAAATGCTGTGGCATAATATGCTCTATCGTATATGTTCCATCATCGCAGTGACTATATACATCTTTGTCCTCAGCAGTGCCAAAGTTTTCAATACGTTCAAAAATATATATTTTATTTTTTGCATTCATTCTATAGATTTGACGTTCACCAAAATTATCAATGAATTCTGCATTATCAGGGGAACGAGCACGTTCCTTTTTAGAAAGAATAGCATATTTGAATTTCTCTACGTAATTATCCTCTGTTCCATCGTAACGAACAATTTCACGATGTAACATCAAGAATATTTTGTTCAAAGCATTTGTTGGTAAATCACAAATTGTTCTTCGGAACAAATAATTCTCTGTCAAAACAAATATCTCTGTCACTTGTGCCAAATTCAAAATATTCTGGTCATACAAACGTAACACTTCTAAAAAGAATGGTCGAGTAACTGTTGTTTCCAAACGATTCAGCCTATAAATACATGCATCCAGCTCCTTATTTGTTTTCTTGTGACCAATAAGTACCTGGTAACGTTTTGCATAGTCCAATAAATCCTTTAAAAGATTTTCTGTCTCGATGTGGGCGGATTCAACATATTCCTTAAAGTTACTGTATATACGTTTTTGTGATGGAATCGCAAGTTGTTTTACACTCAAGTAATCTCTGATGTAAGAACTCACATCATACTTTGTACATTCTTCAATTTTATTCCAATATTTTTCGTAGAACAGTTCTTGTTCAGCATTTGGTAATCCCATAAGAATAAAATTTCGAATCTTATCACCTTCACTTAAATCAAGACCTGTAGAATTCAAGCTTTCAAATATGAGCTGTGGATTATCATCATTTTCCAAAGTAATATTAATGATTTTCAAACGAAAAATTGCATCAAACAACTGGTCTATCGTTATTTCCTGCTTCTGAATTCGATTGTAAAAATAATTATAATTGGCCGTAAGGTTTGATTCTCGAATATATTCACTTTCTTCATCAAACAGTTTTCCAAATGCTCGTTGGTCATTTTTTACCGGTTTCAATTTGATTCGTTTCTCTTGTGGCTGATATTTATCAACAAGAAAATCTTCGTAAATCTGCTGTGACAAAGAAGCATCTTCAGGAACAATAACTCCTTTTTTAATCAAATTGTACATTGCAAGTAATAAGAGTGACACAGTGGTCAAGCGCTGCTGTCCATCAATTACTAAGAAGTCACTATATTTTCCATTTGGAGAATAGTAGGATACCAAACTTCCAAAGAAATGGCTTTTACGATTATCTTTTACAACCTTAACTAAATCATCATATAACTGTTTACAGTTTTCTGTTTTCCAATCATAGTTACGTTGATAAACAGGTATAATGAATCTTTTCTTAGATCCATCCATATATTCAATTAGTCTGCATTCAGAACCTTTCATTATGTAATCTCCTTATAGGCTTTCTTAAGTAATAGCATAATACTTTTTGTTCTTATCTTCAATAAAATGTAGGTTTAGTTTTATCTATTCGACAATATAACCCATTGCAACCTATTGATAGTTTTTGAAAAATGGGTTATAATGGGTTATAAGAAATGAGGTGAGCAAATGGATATTAACAAACGAATTATGGAATTAGAAAATGAACTTGCTATTTTGCCACAAGGCTCTATCAATATCAAAAGAATCAACGGCAAAGAGCAACCTTATTTACAATGGACAGAGAACGGAAAAAGCAAAAGCAAATATATCAAAAAGAACGAGCGAAAAGAAATTTTTGCTGGCGTTGAACGTCGCAAACGACTGCAAGAAGAATTACGTGAATTAAAAAAACTGGAAGTTATTGATACACCAACTCCAACAAAGTTTGAAACATCCGTTGTCATTGGTAATAGACTTATCGCCATGACAAAAGGTGTGCGAAATTGGAAAGAACGTGACTGTTTCAAACAACTTCAAAAGTATTTGAATAGTGATGCAACAGATCGAGTATGTCTTGTATTTGGTTTACGTCGAACAGGTAAAACAACAATGCTTCGTCAAGCTGTTTTAAAAATGACATCAGAACAAATTGCAAAGACTGCATACATTAAAGCCAAAGCAACGGACACTATGGCTGCCATGAATCGTGACTTGGAAAAATTACTGGAACTCGGATATGAAAATGTATTTATTGATGAAGTCACTTTGATGGAAGATTTCATTGACTCAGCAGCATTGTTTTCAGATATCTATGCTACACAGGGAATGAAAATCGTTTTATCCGGAACAGATTCTCTTGGATTCTGGTTCGCTCTTCATCAAGAACTATATGACCGTGCAATTACTATCCATACAACCTTTATTCCATTCAGAGAGCACAGTCGTTTACTTGGAATTGACAGTATTGATGAATACATTCGTTATGGTGGTACACTCCGTGCTGGTGAACTGGATTTTGATGATGAAGATGTAAATGCGGAAGATGCTTCTTTCCGAGATGATGAATCTACTCGAAGATATATCGATACCGCTATTTGCAAAAACATTCAGCATTCTTTAACCTGTTGTCAAGATGGAGGATATTTCAGACATTTGCAATCGCTGTATGAAGCTGGAGAATTGACTGGTGCGATTAATCGAATTATCGAAGACATGAACCACAGGTTCTTAATTCGAATCTTGATTAACAAATTCAAATCTCATGATTTGGGTTCTGCAGCAGATGTACTCAGAAGAGAACGTGATCCAGAACGACGTAACGACATTTTAGATAGAATTGATAAAGAAGCTGTAACGAAACGTCTTATGGATTTACTTGAGATTCGTAATCAAGAAGATCAATCCATCGGTATCACAAATGCTCATGTAGAAGAAATCAAAGAATACTTAAAAGCTCTTGATTTGATTGTTGATGTGCCAAATGAAACCATTATTCCAAGTGCAGAACCATTGGAAAATATCATCTTCACACAACCAGGTATGCGTTACTGTCAGGCACAGGCACTTGTACACTCTTTAGCCAAAGACGAATTATTTGCATCATTGAGTGAACAGGAAAAAACAATGGTGTCCGAACGTATCTTAGAAGAAGTACGTGGACGTATGATGGAAGAAATTGTTCTTTGGGAAACTTTTAAATCTGCGAAAAAGAATAAACGAGTTTTCAAACTGACATTCTCTGTTGGCGAATTCGATATGGCAATTTACGATTCTAAGGAAAATACATGCGAATGCTACGAAATCAAACATAGCAATCAGATTGTTCCTGCACAAACTAAGTATTTGACTGATGAAGAAAAGCTGAGTCAGACAAGTAAGAGGTTCGGTAAAATCAGCAAACAATGCGTGCTGTATCGTGGGGAAGATACAGTGTTGGAAAATGGGATTGAGTATAGAAATGTTGAGAAATTTCTCAAACTTTTATCATAAGATTATTTCCCCTTAGATAATAATACTTAGGAGAACATTAATGAGTACAAAAATATATAATATTGTAGATGAAAACTTTATCAACAGTTTTCATCCTAAACATATAGAGTTTATGAAGACTTTATATTACGAAAAGTACCTGGATTTCTGTTCCGTTAAAGGAAATAAGCCCTTATCTAAAAATGATTTTTTTACAAATATGAGGCGAAGAAAAATCAAACTCCTACAAATCTGTTGCCCTTATTGTGGTAATACAGAGATTATTCCTTTGGATCAGACACTTGATATTCTTGATCAATTTAATTATTGTTTTAATTGCGGAAAATCTACTGCTTCACAAAATGCCCAAACACAACTGTCAAGTATTATACGAATGCGGTTTATGAATAGTATAGGGGTAAAACAAGCAATAGAACAATATTCGGATCGTGATATATCACTTATGTCATACGAAGTCTATCACCATGAATTAATATTACTTTCCTCTATTTTAGAAGTTATTTTAAGAAATTTTTTCGAATCTCTTGTGTATATAAAATATCATAGTGAAAAAAATGATTATATCTCAAATGTTATTCATAAAAGCACAGGGAATGATTTCATGCACTTTGACAAAGCTAATAACCATTATAAAAGAGCTCTTTCAATAAATCTCAAGGAATTAGTTTCTTCTGATTGTAGAGATAATTTGATAGATATGATTAACATCAGAAATACGCTTATTCATAATAATGGAATGGCAGATAAAAAATTTAAAGAAACTAATACATTTGGCAGAATCTCAAATTGTTTACAAGGAGAACTTATATTTTTAACTCCAAAAGAAATAGACTTATATTATTTAAGCATCGCAGAAATATGTGATGGACTGATTAAATTATTTGATGAAACCTACTTGAAAGAAAAACACAAATTAATTGCAAGTCGATATTTTAATAATGTTTAAGAGCCTCTTTGCAGTTCTCTTCAAATTAAACAAATAAAAATCTCCGAGGCCTAATAGGAATCGGAGATTTTTCGTTATATCTTTGATTCAATAATCTAATTTTGAAATTTCACAGAATAATCTTCTAAAAACAAATTAGGTATACAGATATCTCGTCGTAAATCATAATCCTTCACAGCATTTTTAATACTTTTCTTAGGGTTATTTGTAACCATATCTTGGATTAGTTTTGCAGGTTCTTGTAAATATTTTATTGTTTCTTCATCTATTTGTTTAGACAGAAAATAATCCTCTGTATATAGAAATATAATACGATTTATAATTTCAAGTCGCTGCTCCCGAGATAAACTACTAATGCTTTTTTCAAATTGTTCATATCGGAGTATTTTTTGAATCCATAAAAAGTATTATCGCCGTAGAAGCTTCTAATGGAAAAACAGCTAAATGTAAATATTCCATTGAATAGTTTCTTTTATGATTGAAAATATCATTTATTGTTTCACCATTCATTCCAGTAATCAATACAATCATTCCTTGAAAAGCTATAGGCACAGTATATGGTAGTTTATCAAATGATATCAATTTTATCCAATTATCCGAAGACGTAAGATGTTTTTTGGCAATGTTAAAAACTTCATAACATTCTTGACAATCTCTTTTTCGGGTACAAATTTGAGCATCGAAAAATCTATTCACAAAAAATGATAAAAACGGAGATTTATCTTTCATTATTTGTTTACATGCTTCGAACATTTCTATTTCCATTTCATGTTTATAAATATCCCTCAAGGAATTTTTCAATGCAATTTGATTAAGAGGAATCTCTGTTGGACAACCCATATATGCTTCTTCCTTTTCATAATCTTTAAATATGTTGTTATCACATGGTCTACAAATAATATGAAATGTTCCTGCATTATTAATTCCAGAATCTTTATTAAGCAATTCCGAATCAATTAGTGTATTAATCGAATTCAATTTCCCGTTCCAAGCAATATTTCTAAGGCAAAATTGTGGAATCGTATGTGAATTACAAAAGCTACTTTCTTTTTCACAAAGTAGACATTTTTTATGTTTTGATTTTATTCTTGCATTTTTTATATGTTGATTCAATATTTTACGAAATTCAATTATTTCTTCTGGGCTTAGCCCTTGTGTACTCATATCAATTATGTTCATAATAATCCCCTTTACCAATTAAGTTTACTAATAATATTTTATATTATTTTTCACTGAAAAACAGCCCTGAACTTTCGTCCAAGGCCATACCACCACATATATATTCACCTAATCCTTCTCCAAAAACTTTGCCTCGTACGAAAACTTCCCTTGCAATCCCCATTGCCACTCGAAATCCTGATATAAAGCTTTCCAGCGAAACCCGTTCACATTCCAGATTCATCTGATCTATCAGTTGAATCAGTTCCCAGCGTGTTTTCTTGTCCAACTGATTTTCAAGCTCTTTTGCCATTTCCTCAGATTCTTCATCCATCCTAAGCAGACCATAGAAGTCTAACCTAAGCTTTTTCAAATACTCATATCTATCAAAAATATCACTCACAGATAATCTCCCTCATAATAATCTCATCGATACAAGCACGGATATTATTCATTTCTCCGACCCATATCATAGGATTCATTTGTTTCAATTCTTCAGTTATGTTTCTCTGTGTTTTCATTTGTTCCATTAAGACATCGAATCGTCTTTGAGCAATTTCCTCTACCTCGAGCAGATGTGGGAATAGCTTCTCTGTCAGAACCAAGTCATTATAGAGTATAGATTTTTCTTCTTGCAGATATTTTCGTCTCATTCTGCCAAAACGACCAATAGGTTTAGAAGTTCCTTTGATTGTAATATCAGGAATAAAATAGTCACCGGATTTTGTATAAGTTAAGTTTGTCATGCTATCAGCTCCTTTCATCTCGATTATAAGAAAGATCTCGTCTCAAGACGAATGTGCTAACGGCTTTCTTTACTACGTTGTTTCCTTTTATGCTGTTCCTCTAACATTCGCAAGATACTTTTCTCCATCTGTGCAGTAGTATAGCTTTTCGGAAAATATTTTCGTAGCTGACTAACATCGATACGAACTCTTTCTTTTTGATTTGCTTTTTCTTCACTCATAATATCGAAAATTATTTCCGGCGTAAGCTGAGCAATCTTAGAAAGCTTTTTCATACGTACCGCTTGTGAAAGAGAAGGAGTGCAATCTTCAGATTGCATAATGTCCCATAGTTCCGCCTGTTCCAATTTTGTTAAATAAGAAAGTTCTACTGCAGGAGAAAAAGCAATGCGTCCCGCATCGACTAAGTCAAGAATAGGCTTTTGAAGATAAGTCAAACGAATATAACGCTGAATAGTTCTACCACTTTCTGAATCTGAAATACTATCACGAGACTTGTGGCCAACTTGTCCACAAGTTAAATCTGTACGAGTTCCTTGATGTCTAAGCGCCTCCAACTTCATCTTATATGCATACGCTTTCTCACTCGGCAACAGATTCTCCCTCTGAATATTACTATCTACCATCAAAATCACCGCTTCATCATCTGTCATTTCTCTCACCAGTACTGGTAGTTTTTCCATCCCCAGTTTCATTGCAGCAGCCTTTCGCCGATGTCCCGACACAATCTCATAATTTCCATCCGCAGTCGGTCTTGCCAGTAGTGGTGACAGCACGCCATAATCCCGAATACTTTCACATAGAGCATTTAACGATTCATCATTCTTCACTTGAAACGGATGGTTTCGAAACCCAACAAGCTTGTCCGTCTGAATCTCCATTACTTTCTCAGCCATTACTTCGCACCTCCATTTCCAAAGGTACGATGGTCTGGAATTGCCACACAGACATCGATCTGCCACCTTGGCTTGTCTGCTTTTCGATAGATTTCCTGTTTTCTTTCTGCAGAATAACGATACATAACCGGTTCCATTTCGATGGAATAGAGATATCCTGGAATCGGCACATTCGTATTTTCACATAGATAAATCTTGGAAAAGCCTTGTTTTACGGGAATTCTTGGAAGGGTGTGCAATAACAACCCCTTGGTAGGTACGGAAGAACTGGCACATTTTGAAATGGTGGGAACCATTGTCCACCAGTTAACCAGAAATCTTAGTATGGAAGAAATTGAACGCTCCGGTTTCGGTCCTTACTATATTGACCATACCGTGGGAATCTGGCCTCAGGCAGCAGGCGGAATTCCCTTCAATGCCTGTGAATTTCAGTCTAAAGGAGACATTATTACCGATCTTCATGAAAATTTAGCGGCAGAACAAAAGGCCAGAACTACCTACGATAATATTTTACGGGTAGTGGATGATCCTGATGTGGCTGATCCCATCCGCTTCCTCAGACAACGGGAAATTGTTCACTTCCAAAGATTTGGGGAAGGACTTCGCCGAGTTCAGGAGGATCTTGATCCTAAAAACTTCTATATGTATAATCCCGGCTTCGATCGATGTCCTAAATAGAAGGCTTTTAGCAAAAGATAAAAATTTCCCCGGAAGAATCATCTAAAGAGAATGATCCTGTTGGGTTAATTTTATTGTCCTGTACCGAAATTCTCTCTATTACACACAAAAATGGTGGTTTTCAATTTCTTGATACCACCATTTTTCTCTCCATAAAGCCATCTGCTTTTTCTGATTTCCTTAGCTTCTTCCGGTACTTCCAAAGCCTCCGTTTCGAACCCCTGCTGCCTCATCATCCATAGTAATTCCGTATTCCAAAAAAATCCCCTGCATGAATCCGTCTCCGGGATTTAATTTTACTTCTTTACCTTCTTTGGAATCATTGGTCAGCTTGGCAAAAATATGTCCCTCATTATCTGAATAATAATAGTCACTGTCTATGATTCCTACAGTGTTATTCAGCTGAAGACGATACTTAAATCCAAGCCCGCTTCTGGGATATAATTTTAATACCCAGTCCTCTTCCATCTTCACCCGGATACCGGTAGGAATTTTTACACTCTCTCCGGGGAAAAGATTAATTTCTATAGGAGTATAAAAATCATACCCCGCACTTCCCTTTGTGGCTCTGCAGGGAAGTTCAATACGGTTATATATTTCTTCTGTTTCCTCTTTCGTAATTTCAGGAAGTATATCCTTTATTCCTTCTTGGAATTGTACTAAACTTACCTTTTCAAACTGTGCAATTCTTCGTGCCATTGTTTTATTTTCCTTCCTAAGTACAGCGAACATTCCTTAATCAATATTAAACTGCTGCATAATTACCGCAGTGTAAAACAGGTGTATTGGGTGTAGGACTATTCAATGTCCTTTTTACATCAATCACCCGTTGATTAGAGCTTCCTTTCCACAAAAGCTTATTATCTTTTAACTCCTGTACAAATTCACCGTCTACCAGTACATCTGCATATTGAAGAAGAGACATCTGATAAATATCCTCCCAAATAGAGCCGGTATAAATCCATATGGTTTTTGTGGGATAAACTTCTTTAATCTCCTTCATCAGATTCTTTATTTCCAAGCTGTTGGCGGGATGAAGAGGGTCTCCTCCCGAAAAGGTAATTCCGGAGATATAGCTTTTATCCAACTGGTCAAAAATTTCTTTTTTAGCCCCTTCATCAAAATGAAGCCCTCCATCCGGATCCCAGGTTACAGGATTTTGGCATCCTTTACAGCAGTGGGTACAACCTGCAACCCACAATACAACACGTAAACCGTCTCCATTTAACATATCATCCTTTGTGATATTATGGTATCTCATCGTTACATTGACTTCCTTTCCGCAATTTCTGCCATCTTGGCATCATTTAAACGTGTATCGCCGTGCACACGAGAATAGGACAGATAGCCATTCATTCGGTCAATTTTCGTAAGATTACTGCTTCCGCATTTTGGACATACATCCATTTCCAATTCCTGGTGACCGCAATCATCACAATAGGACAATGACAGGTTCACCCCTTCATAATATCCTAAATCCATTGCCCTTCGAATCAAGGTTTTGACTGCCTCTTTATTATAATCAATAGGATATTTTACATATTGGATTTTTCCTCCGTTGGATAAATCCCAAAATCTTCCTTCTAAATCCTGTTTTTGAATGGGTGTAATATCTTCCGTTACGTGACAATGAAAACTATTGCTTACATATTCCCGATCTGATACACCTTCAATAATTCCGTATTTTCTTCTAAACTGCTGTACCTGCAGTCCGCAAAGATTTTCTGCCGGTGTACCGTAGATGGCATATAAGTTGCCATCCTCTTCCTTAAATTCATTAATTTTTTTATTAATATGCTCCAATACCTCAAGCGCAAAATTACCGTCCTCTACCAGGGATTTGCCATTGTATAACATCTGAAGCTCATTAAAGGCTGTAATCCCAAAGGATGCAGTAGCACTCTTTAACAAAGGCTTAATTTTGTCCGTAAGCTTTAAATTTCCTCCTAAAAATCCGCCTTCACAATAGGCCAAAGGATTAGTGGAGGCACGCATTTCTCCCAAATAAGCGTAGGTACGTATATGTAGCTGACGAATCAGATTTAAATAATAATCCAGTACAGTATAAAAATCCTTACTTTCCTGTCTTGCTTTAGCTAAAATCATGGGTAAATGAAGAGAAACTGCTCCAATATTAAATCTTCCTACAAATACGGGGGTATCCTTTTCATCTGCAGGATGCATACCTCCTCTTTCATACCAGGGGGATAAAAAGGCTCTACAGCCCATAGGAGAAATAATCTTACCATATTGCTTATACATACCGGCAACATACCCTTTTCCTGTAAGACTAAGCCAATCGGGATACATGGTTTTCGTGGAGCAATCTACTCCTGCTTCAAATACATCTTCTAAGGGTTTACCCGGTCCATGTAAATTCTCATCATAAAGAAATACAATCTTAGGGAATAATACCGGTTTTTTACATTCCTTTTTCCCCTGCCCGCCTTTTCTTACCCTAAGCATTACCATGGTTGCCATTTTGGCAAATCTTCCTGTTCCGGTTCCTGCAGTAACGGTAATAAAGGGATAATCTCCTCTGCTGCTGGCAACAGTATTAAACTTATACTCCCAGCCCTGGAATCCCTGTTCCATTTCCTTTTCCACGTCTTTTAACGCTTCTTCTTTTGCTCTTTCTTCTTCTATTCCCAGACGAAGGAACTTTTCAACATAAAGCTGATATGATTTTTCTGCATAAGGCTCCAAAATATAATCTACACTGGGTACCGTAAATCCTCCATACTGCTGACTGGCTGCACTTAATACAATGTCTCCGATAACATCAAAGGCCACATCCAGTGTTTTGGGCTCATTGTACCAGATATTTCCCATCTCAAAACCGCCGGACAGTACATTTTCCACATCAAAAAGACAACAGTTCATGGTATCTCTTCTGGCGGACATATCATGAACATAGATATAGCCGTCACGACAGGCTTGAATTTCTTCCGTTGTCATAAAAAACTTCTGGTATAGCTCTTTATTCAGCTGATTAAACACCAGGCTTCGCTTAGTCGATACTAAGGCAGAATCTGTATTGGCATTCTCCTTATCCCCTACATACATGATAGACTGACTCTTTTTATAGACATCATCCAGCATACGAACAAAATCCTGCTTATAATTGCGATAATCCCGGTAGCTTTTGGCTACAATGGGCTTAATCTCTTCTAATGCACTCTCTACAATATTGTGCATAATGGGAATAGGAATCTCATTGCTGTCCAGTTCATTTACCTTATCAATGACAAACTGACAAATCTGTTTCTTTTCATCTTCCGTAAATTTAGTAAGGGCACGATAGGCACTTTTTCCCACTGCACTGATTACCTTTTGTACATTAAATGCTTCCGTACTGCCATCTTTTTTAATTACCTTTACCGGCTTGCCTGTGGTATATTCTGCTCCATAATCCACAGTTTCTGCTGCCAATGTATCACTGCCCATAACACTCATCCTAATCTTCCTTCCCCCTAAAAACTTCTTTTCTTTTCCTGAACAAAACCAAAACTGCCCCTAAAATAAAAATAAGAGCAGCTATTATTACACAGAATATAGTGGATAACTTTTCTCATATAAACTATATCTTGTGGTCTGCGTATTCATTAGTATAAATCCGGTTTGTACTTTTTGTCAACTATTAAGGAAAGCAAAAAAACTTTTCCCGGATAAAAAAAGAATAGCGTTTTTTCGCTATTCTCTCTCACCTTCCTCTTACGCTAAAATCATGAATTGCTGTTTCCTGCCTCTGACAGGGCAGCTTCCCTCTGATTCTTATTTTTTCTTAATTTAATTCCTACAAAGGCAGCTATCACACATAAAACCACAATAAATAAAAACAAAGCGCCGTAGGATAAAAAAGCGTTTATAAATGCAATTAAATTTCCCATAACCGTCCCCTACCTTTCTTTCTCTTTATCATACCACTGCTGTACTGCAAGTGCAAGTCCCAGTGAAAAGTTCCCCCTTATCTTTTTTAGAAAATTGTAACTATTCACTGCTAAAAGGATAATTCTTTTCCTTACCTGTGCCCTGTGATGAATAATTTAAATTTCATCCTCTTCCATGGAATCAATAAGTAAATTCCCTCCGTCAGCAGCTGCAGTGGCTAACTGATCACATCGTTCATTTTCCGGGTGTCCGGCATGGCCCTTTACCCACTGAAATACTACTTGATGTGGCTCCATAGCTTTTAACATTCTTATCCATAAGGATTTATTTTTTACCGGTTTTCCCGTACTGGTTTTCCATTTTTTTTTCTGCCAATTTTCAATCCAATGCTGATTAAAGGTATCTGTCACATATTTAGAGTCTGAAACTACCAATACCTGACAGGGCTTGGTTAAGGCCTCAAGACCAACAATCACTGCCATCATCTCCATTCGGTTATTGGTGGTTTTTACATAACCGGCAGAAAATTCTCTTTCATGAAGCATTCCCTTACTGTCCACATATTGCAAAACACAGCCGTAGCCTCCCGGTCCCTTGGGATTTCCTCTGGCAGAACCATCAGAATATAATGTTACCTTCATTGCCTTTTACCTTCCTTTTATTTTTTCCAATCGTTCTTTGGCCCTATGCACAATAGATGAGTCATATCCTATATGAGACAGGAGAAAAATAGCATTACTGGAATCCGCCCTTCCCGGTAATAATTTAAAAGAAAAATGAATATCCTGATTTTCAATCACCTCACCAAAATGATAATTCTCATATTCCTTTTCCAAAATTTCTGTTAATTCCCGATCATGAGTAGCGGCCAAAACAATCATTCCTTTTTTTCTCATTTCCAACAAAATTTCTGCAGATGCAGCAATTCGTTCCATGGTATTGGTTCCCCGCAAAACCTCATCAATCAAGCAAATTACTTTTTCTTTCCTGCAGGAAACATCAAAAATTCCTTTAATTGCCTTAATTTCCGCCATATAATAGCTTTCTTTTCTCTCTAAGGAATCTTTTACCCACAGACAAGTAAAAAGTCTGCAGGTTGGATAGGAAAAAGCCTCTGCCAGACAGGTATTCACGGACTGGCCCAAAAGAAGATTTACTCCCATCATTTTTAAGAAAGTAGATTTCCCTGAAGCATTAGATCCGGTAAGAAGTAAACACTTCTTTAGTTCAAGATCATTGGTTACCGGCTCCTGTACTAAGGGATGATACCCTCCCTTTATGTTCAGTCCCTCCTTTACCTCCTCTTTTGGTACTGTCCATACCTTAAGTATATGACGATACTGAACAATGGATAGACAGGAATCTAATTCCCCTAAAACAGCATATAGGTCTTCTATTTCCCTCTTGTACTTTTCTGCCGTTTTTACAATTCTATTATATTTTATAATATCCGGATGGAAAATCATGCGGACATAGTCAAAAATAACCTCCATCCCTTGTCCTGACATCTTTCCAAAGGACAGCAAAAGACCGGAACCTTTTTCCATTTCTTTCATTGTCTTTGTTATCTTTTCCAGAACTTCTTTTTCCTTCTGCCATTCTTTTGGCAAAAGGGGAATTACCTTCTTCGCCGTTTCTCCCATACGAAAGAGATAACGAAGACTCACTAAATAAGGCTCCAGCTCAGCCTTTGCTTTAAAATAAGTTATTATTTGAAACAAAAGAACAGCCATAAAGAAAAGAAAACCTGTAAACAACGAAATATTCATCCAAAAGAAAGACAGGAATAAAAAAATTATTCCTAAATAATGAAAAAGATTACCTTTTCCCTCTGCCTTCCAAAAAAGATCCAAATATTCTCTCATGGAGTGTTTTTTTATCTTCCCCAGCTTAATCAATTCTTTTTGCAAAAAAACAAGAGTATCGATATCTGAAAGACACTGAAGTTTTTCTTCCAATTCCTCAAGCTTTTTCCAATCCCGCATGGGATTTCTTAACAAAAAATAGAAATATTCTTCCCCTAAGGAAGATTGGCAGTAACAGAGTTTTTGATACACCTTATCCATTTCCAGGTTTTCCCAGGTGAGCTCATCCACTCTGTTTTCATCAGCTCTTGTTTTTGCCAAATAGGAAATCTGTTCCATTTCATAAGGAGAGAAGTTTTTTTCTCTTCTCTCCTCCCATTGCTTTCTCAGTTCCTTTTCAATTTGTTTTTCTCTTATCCTTGTTTTTCTTTCTTCCCTTAATAATAAACCAATTGCCAAAACAACAAAAAAACTTAGAAAAACAACTATTGCCATTCTCTCTCCTATCTTAATCTTTCCAGAATCTTATTTGAATTTTCATAAATTTCATCCACAGGAATATGGTCTGCAAACTTACCATCTTCATACAAAATCTTTCCTGCAATCATGGTCATCTTAATATTCATCTTACTTCCGCTGTAAACAATATTTTTTGCAATATTATTAAGAGGCTGCATATTCGGCTGTTTTAAATCAATCATAATTATGTCCGCCTGCTTTCCTTCCTGTAATACATCGCAATTATCCAATCCCATAGAACGGGCACTGTTTACCGTAGCCATAGTCAATACCTTAATAGCATCTACCGCTGCAGGATCATTTTCCTTTAATTTTGCCAAAGCAGTAACTAAGAACATCTCACGAAACATGTCCAGACAGTTATTACTGGAAGCTCCGTCAGTACCTATTCCCACTGTAATACCATGTTTTAAATAATCCTCAATGGGAGCGATTCCACTGGCTAGCTTAGCATTGGAACCAGGGTTGGTAATTACACTGATTCCCCTTCTTTTTAAAATTTCCATATCTTCTTTAGTGGTATGTACTCCATGATAAATGGAGCCTCCGAAATCAAAAAGACCTAACTGGTCAAACAAAGCCACCGGGGTAATGCCGTAACGAGCCCTACACTCCTCTACTTCTGTTTTTGTTTCTGACATATGGACATAGAAGGGCACCTGATATTGATGAAGTACCTTGGATACCTCCTCCAATAACTCCTTAGAGCAGGTATATTCTGCATGTACACCTAATTTAAAGCTCACTAAATCATATTTATTATTTAATGTATTAAACCTTTCCTCCATTACGGGAATAGGGGGACCAAATTTATTTAATCCACTAACGATTACGCAGCGCATTCCCATATCATTACAAGCTTCAGCAATGGTTTCCGGAGTAAGATACATATCTGCGGCAGCCGTAATTCCGCTGGTTAAATATTCCAGATTTGCAAGTCTTGTTAATTCATAACAATCCTCTCCCGTCATCTGTGCTTCTCTTGGAAAAATTTCATGATGAAGCCAATCCTGAAGATTAAGATCATCGCAAAGAGAACGAAAGACTACCATAGCAGAATGGGCATGAGCATTCTTAAAACCGGGCATTAATAAATTTTCCTTACAATCAATTTCTCTGTCCCAGCTATGATTTTCCTGTGCTTTTTCCTCTCCCACATAGAGAATGGTGTCATCCTGAATGTGAATCTCTCCCTGAATGATTTCTCCCGGATTAACCATAGACATAATTCTGGCATTATAAAAACGTAATTTCATTTTATACTCCTTTTTCTAATAAATCTGCAAAATTAAGTATTGACTGTGTTACCAGCTTTCTGAATTTTGGTGCTGCTTCATTGGCTGCCTCCCAAACTTCCTGATGGGTCAGGGGATTTTTGCTTATTCCTGCTGCCAGATTTGCCACAAAGGAAATTCCGCATATTTTCATTCCCATATGATTTGCCGCAATGGCTTCCACAACAGTGGACATCCCTACTGCATCAATACCTAGTTTGTGAAACATTTGGATTTCTGCAGGGGACTCAAAGGAGGGACCGCTGCACTGTACATAAATTCCTTCCTTTAGCTCAATTTGCTGCTCCTTTGCTGCCTCTTGAATTCTTCTTCGCAGCTCTTTATGATAAACTTCAGACATATCTGGAAATCTTGTTCCCAGCTCCTCTATATTCTCTCCCACCAGGGGATTGGGAACAAAGCTGGAAATATGGTCTGTCATCAGCATAAAATCTCCCGCTTTAAATTCAGGGTTAATTCCTCCTGAAGCATTAGTTAAAAATAGAATTTCAGCCCCCATAAGCTTCATCAGACGAATGGGCAGTACTACATCGGAAATAGAATATCCCTCATAATAATGAACTCTTCCCTGCATACAAACAATTCTGATTCCCTGCAAATATCCAAAAAGAAACTTTCCTGCATGTCCTTCTACCGTAGATTTGGGGAATCCCTCAATTTCCTCATAGGGAAGCTCTTTTACAACCTCAATTTCTTTGACATAGTCCCCTAATCCGGAACCAAGAACAACAGCCACCTGGGGAACAAAGTCAATTTCTTTCTTGACGCTTTCATAACAGGATAATAATTTCTCATAAACCTGATTCATCTTCTCTCTCCTTAGCCACGCATCTCCAAAAGCCTGCTCTTTAAATCATTTTCAATTCGATTTAATTCAATCTCAGCCAGCTTTCGTTTTTCTTTTCCTTCTGTTTGAATTTTTAATACTTCATCCAAAGTGGAAATTAACATTTGATTTGTTTCTGCCAAAGTTTCTACATCCACAATACTCTTTTCTGATGCTTTAGCTGTTTCAATGGTAGACTGCTGCAGTACCGCTGCATTTTTTCGAAGCAGCTCATTAGTTACCTCTGTAACTGCCTGCTGGGCTTTGGCTGCCTCCACAGAACGATTCATTCCCAGTGCCAATACCATCTGACTTTTCCATAAGGGGATAGTATTTACTAAGGTGGACTGTATTTTCTCTGCCATTACCGTATCGTTATTTTGAATCAAACGAATCTGGGGAGCCATCTGTAAAGAAATTGCCTTAGTCAGTTCCAGATCGTGTATCTTTTTTTCAAAACGATCCAGCATAGCTTTTGTGTCATTTACTTCCTGTGCATCCTCAGCAAGACCGGTGCGGGCTGCCTTTTCCATTAATGCCGGAAGCTCCTTATTTGCAACTTCCTCCATCTTCTGTTTTCCCGCAATAATATACATATTTAATTCTTTAAAATAATTCTTGTTGATTTCATACATTTTATCCAGCATGGCTGTATCTTTTAACAGCTGTACCTGATGACCTTCCAAAACCTCCACCATAGCATTAACATTAGCTTCTGCCTTGCCATACTTTGCCTTCATGGATTCAATGCTGTTTCCTGCCTTTTTAAACAGTCCTAAAAATCCCTTTGTCTCCTGGGCGTCAAATTCCTTTAATTCTGTTACTACACCTGCCAAAAGATCTCCTACTTCTCCTAAATCCTTAGTGCGTACATTATCAAGCGCTGTTTCAGAAAAATCAGCTATCTTTTTTTGTGCCCCTGCACCATACTGCAAAATCAGTGCAGAATTTTTCAAATCTATTTTCTCACTAAATTCCTGCACCATTTTTTTCTCTTCCTCTGTCAACTGAATTTCCGCCATTTCCTTCACCTGAGGAACTATCTCTTCCTTCTTTTCTTGTGCCACAGGTGCCTCTTGCTCCTGAAAGGGCTCAAAGGTTAATGTGGGGGTTGACTCCAAAACTTCTGCATTTGTTATTTTTTCCATAGTTCCTCTCCTTTTATTGTTTTATATTTATAGTGAATTGATGATCAATCAAACCTTCCTGAGACATCATGGTCTCCAGTACATCTAAATCTGTAGAAATATCCAAAACATCCTCCTGAAAAAGCTTTTCCCGTAAATTTACAAAAGCGGTATGTACTTTTTCCAAGGATTCTTCGATATCCTCTTTTCCTTCCTCCAGCTGCTTACTGGAAATACGTTCATTTTCAAAATCACGATATTTCTCCAATACCTTAACGGTGATGGGAAGATAATACTGCATTAGTTTACGAATATCTCCCAGCTTTTCAGGCTTTCGTTTCAACAGTTCAAAAATACTGATCAAGGTTTCCTCAATATTATCCATTTTTGCACTGATACTGTCTCCCAGAATAAGATCATTTAATTTATGTATTTTCTGAATATAGGATTCACCCTCTTTAAGTACTTTATGCAGTTCTTTTTGCATCGGATCATTTTCCAGCTCCATCTGCCGTTTTTCTTCTTCTTCCTTTAACTGTTGTCCCTGCATAGACAACTGATACTGTTCATAGATTTTGTCCGTAAGCATAAACTGGGTTTTTGTGGGATCAAGATGTGCTTCTAAAAACCACTTATGCTGAATCATGTATTCCAGATCCTTAATCACTGTTTTTGGATTTTTAGCTACCTTTAAAGATAAATCCTCAACAGAAGCGAACTTTTTACTCTCTAAAGCCTTCAAATATCGTTCGTAGCGGGCAATTCTTCCTCTGATTTGCTTCCCCTGCTGAAGCAGACATCCTCCGTATCCTATAGCCGCTGTGGTTATTCCCAATTTAAGAAAAGTAGCAAAAAAACTACCTAATATAATTTGCTTTAAGTTAACAAGCAGGAACAGAATTCCCAAAATAAAAAGAAAACGTCCCCAAAAAATTTTCTTCTTCCCTTGTTTTTTTCCTTTTGGCTTTTTTAATGCCGGAAGGAATTCCTTTACCACCTTTTTATTTGGGGTAGTATATTGATATTCATACAATTCCTCTTCTTTATTATATTTTGACATAGACTCTCTCCTGATTTCTCTTACTTTGTCATTTCCACAGAAAATAAAGGTGATTTGACGTAACTATTTTACCATATAATGTCTATTATTTGTACAAAATCTTTTCTCTACGAAAAAAAAGAAAGAAAAACATTCTTTTCTCCAAGATGCCTTTCTTCCTTAATTTTTTGTTTTCAAAAATATAATCTGTTAAATGATAATAAAAATCATTCCCCCGTTGCTTTCATTCAATATTTTCTGCATGGTATTCCTTAAATTTTCTCTGCTCTCTATACCAATTCCTGCTATTTTTGCTGCAATTCCTTCCTGAATCAGCTGTTCTACTGTTTTTCCGAAAATATTGGCTGACCAAATCCCCCCCTCTGTCTCCTTCTCCTCAATTATATACTGAATTAAATCCCTTGCCTGCTTTTCCGTTCCTACAATAGGCACAATTTCACTGATAATATCTGCCTTGATCATGTGAATGGAAGGGCTTTCGGATTTGATCTTTACCCCATATTTATTTCCGTGCTTCATCAAAAGAGGATCCTCAATTATAATATCTTCTTTTAACGGTTCCACCACGGAATATCCGTGATTTCTCACTTCTTCCAACGCTTTTAGTACTCTTTCATAATCTCTGTAATTAACTCGATAATCTTTAAGCATAGAAATCAAATCATACTGAGAAGTGATTTTTTGTCCGGTAATTTGAGACAACATTTCATAATAATAAATATCATCTATCTCCAGAAGAATTTCCACTTTTCCCAGAGAAGGATAGATTCCCGTAATTAATCCCCTGTTTAAATACTTTCCTTCAGTATCTATGGTTTTTTCCCTTATGTCTTTCATTTTATGAATATCTTTTGCATATTCCCCTACCCAGGTTATAATTTCTTCTTTTACCGGATGATTGCCCGGTATTCCTTCAATCCATTTTGGCATAAAAAATTCCATTTGTATAATAGGAAACTCTTCCATTGCTTCTTTTAAAATCTGTAAAATATCCTCCTTTTTCATCTGCATACAATTTACAGGTATAACAGACACCTTGTATTTTTCCTTCATTGCCTCCGCCAATTGTTTTGTTTCTTCTCCATAAGGCTTAGTGGTATTTAAGATCACAACAAAAGGCTTATGTAATCTGCTTAGCTCAGCAATTGTTTTTTCCTCTGCCTGAAGATAATTATTTCGTTCCAATTCTCCAATACTTCCGTCTGTTGTTACTACAATTCCCAGGGTAGAGTGGTCCGTAATTACCTTCTTTGTTCCGATTTCCGCTGCCTTGGTAAAAGGAATTGCTTCCTTTAGCCAGGGAGTCTTCACCATTCTCTCCCTATCATCTTCCATATGACCTGTAGCTCCCTCAATCATGTATCCCACACAGTCAATCATCCGTATTTTTACCTCAATATCTCCCTCAAGAAGAATATGTGCTGCTTCTTTGGGAATAAACTTAGGCTCTGTGGTGGTAATGGTTTTTCCCGAGGCGCTTTGAGGCAATTCATCCATACTTCGCCTTTTTTCTTCCTCATCCTTCATTTGGGGCAGTACCAGCAAATCCATAAACCGTTTAATAAAGGTTGATTTTCCTGTTCTTACAGGACCCACTACTCCCAAGTAAATTTCTCCTTTTGTTCTTATCTGTATATCCCGGTAAAGATCGTAGGTATGCTCATAATTATAATCCATTTCAAACCCTCCTGCATATCTGTTAAAGTATATGCAAAAAGAGACCGGAAAATGTTTCCGATCTCCTGGTTTGTTTTTCTCTTTTTATTCTGCAGTAATGGCTACCTTTGAAAAGCTGTCATCAGGTACTAAGCAGATATAAGTTTTTCCGGTATTTACTGTAATTTCATTTCCTTCAAAATCATAGTAACGGGTAACACCTGTATCACTTAACTTAGACCAGGTGATCTGCATTGCTGTACCGTTAGTAATGTACCAGCCCCATCTTCCTTCTCCAATACAATTAAAAATCAAATATCCGTTTTCATCTAACTGGCTGAAGGTAACATCCTGAATAATCACATTCTTAAAAGATGTCTGAGCATTGTTATTTCCTGCATCTACATGGGCACTTCCATGCTCAAAATAATCGTAAGTCTGTGTTTCTTCATTATAAACTAAATAAGGATTATTGTTATTGTAAGGTAATTCCACCTTTGTACAAGGCTGGCTGTTTTCCATGGTAGATAAATCTACGGGATTTTTCTCTGTTGCAAACTGGAAGTGAGGTCCTTCATTGGCATACTCATTATATTCTTCAGAATATCCGGCATTGGCAATTCTTTTTTCCAGCTCACCTGTAGTAATATATTCTGTAAATTCTCTGGGCTTTCCGTTATTAATACGAGCAAATCCACCACTTAAATTGTCTGTATAACCCTTTGCCAAATAAGCATCGTTATGGAAAGGACCACCATCATGACATACCACTGCATTCCATTCTGCTGCCAATAAAATATTGGTAGGACGTAAAGAACGGATACTTCCTAACTGCTCAATATTCTTCCAATCTTTTACCAATACCATAAAACGTGTTACTCTATTATTCTGGGTACTGTTCATCATTTCATATACAACGTCTGCCTGACTGATTCCAAAATGGGGAAGGGCACGCTTATCGTTATCAATCATGGCGGCAATAGGTCTTTGATTCTTAATGTCTTCTGAAATAATCTCATTGGTAAGCTCACTGCGATACATTCCTTCAGGAATAATATCTTCCTCTACCACTTCTTCCACTACTTCCTCTTCTTCCTGTACCATTTCCTCAATGGGAACTTCCTCAGGAACAACAATTGCTGCTTCCTCTTCTTTTTCTTTACAGGCAACCATAGTTGCTGTACAAAGAAGAGCCAATAATAACATACTAATTCTTTTTTTCATTTGTCATCCTCTCCTGTAATTCGCCACAATGACGGTTGTTTTTTAGTCACAACCGCCATTATACATCAAATTTTTTCTTTTTTCAACTAAATTCCTTTTTCTTTTCCCTTTTCTAACTCCTCTTTTTCTCTGGACTTTTCCTGGTAATCATCAATATCTTCATCAAAAAATTCTTCTTCTGTGTGATGAGTTTCTCGGGAAGGCTGAATGATTTTTTCTGTTATCTGCTGTTTTTCCTGATAATCATCCACATCCTCATCAAAAAATTCTTCTTGTGGTTTTTTTCTCATTAATAGAATTCCCATTGCAATAAAGCCCAGGGCTAAAACCATAACCAGAGAAACAATGGTAATCAATGAAGTATAAGTTTTCTCTTCCTTTACTTCTTTGTTCTCTTCCGCAATTTCCTCTATTTCTTCTGCTGCTTTTGTATCTTCTGCTATAATTTTATCTTCTTCCAAAGAGGTATCTGCAAATACAATGAGGTACTCTGAAGCATGGGTGAAGGTAAGAAGAATATTTCCCTCTTTTGTTACCTCTGTTGCCATAATAAATTCCAATTGATTTTCCTGTGGATTATAATAATACAGATTGGCAACTTTTCCCTGCCTGCTTTCCTGCCCCGGAATAGTTAAGGATGCTTCAAATCCAAACTCACCTTGATGCTCCAAAGATAATTCCAGATAGTCAGTGTCCCGGCTTGCCATTTCTACCAATTTTCGAGGAATAATATTTTCTGTAATTTCTGCTCCCATATTTAATTGTTCCGGAAGTATTTCCTCCATGGTAGTACTAAAAATCTCCCAGGTAAGTCCATTGGAAAGACCGATTTGCATGTCTACTCCATAATTTCTGGCCATTTTCAAAATATGTTGAGAAACTTCTGTATTTTTTGCCAATTCCAGAATAATATCTTCTTTTTTCTTTGTCGTTTCCTCCTTAGGAGTATTTTCCACCAAAAGAGACATTAAATCTACTTCCACATATTCCCTGGATTGATTCTTTGTCATTCCTTCAGTAGTAGAATTGCCCTGTACCTGCTCATTATTCTGTGGTTCCTTCGGAAGAAAAACATTATTCTCTCCTTTATCCTTACTTTCTCCATTCTCCGGTGTGGACTGTACATTCTGCTGTCCTTTATCCTGAGGCTTTTGCTGCTGCACATTCTGTCCGCTGCTGCCGTTTTCAGGGGAATTATTGGGCTTGTTATCTCCCCCCGGCTTTTGTTCTGTCTCAGGCTTCTTCTCTTCCTCCGGTTTTTGCCCTGTGTCAGGCTTTTTCTCTTCCTCCGGTTTTTGCTCTGCCTCAGGCTTTTTCTCTTCCTCCGGTTTTTGCTCTGTCTCCGGTTTTTGCTCTGACTCCGGTTTTTGCTCTGCCTCAGGCTTCTTCTCTTCCTCCGGTTTTTGCTCTGTCTCAGGCTTTTTCTCTTCCTCCGGCTTTTGCTCTGCCTCAGGCTTTTTCTCTTCCTCCGGCTTTTGCTCTGTCTCAGGCTTTTGTTCCTCCTTTGCGGAGGTATCCTGAGAGGAATTGTCTTCTCCTTGAGAAGGCACTGTAGTTGAAGGAGCATTTTGTTCTTGGAATCCGCAAATAATACAAGTTCCCTCTTTTATTTCATGTCCCAAAGGCTCAATAACCTCTTGATAACTATCTTTACACGCACAAACATATTCTGCCAATCCCGGCTGTGTACAGGAAGCCTTCTTTAAGATATTCTTTTCATAACTGTGTTCATGGGACATGGGCAGCTTAGGGATCTTTTCCTCATAACTGTGACCGCATAAACTACAGTTATAAACTCTTTTTCCTTCTTTTTCTTGTGTTGCCTCTGTTTCCTCCTGTATCTTATATTGATGTCCGGTAGCTTCCAAAATTAACTCTTCCGTTGCATCACATACCTTACAGCTTCGTTTTTTCGCTCCTGCTTCTTCACATGTTGCTTCTTTTATCTCCCATTCACCAAATTCATGAATCTCACAAATAATCTCTACCGGAATCATGATTTCTTCTACTGTTTCATAATTAAAGGCATCAGGATTATAAGAGGCTAAATATTCTTTTACTCCAATTCTTAAATCAAGCATTTCTTCCGGATTATTCCACCAGAAGCCTTGAGGCAGGGTTACGCTTCGTAATTCTCTTCCTGCTGCCCCTTGAAGCTTACCGGGTACTTCGTACTGCGGCAGAGCTTTTTTCACCATAAGAACAATATCAAAGGTTACGGAGTCAAAATGCTGTGGATCAGGATTATAGCTTACAGAATAATTTTCCTGAGAAACATTAGGTATTATCTCTGGATTTACCCACTGATAACCTTCCGGCAAAGAAATATCCGCCAATGTTTGCCCCGGATCATAAACCACGGCATCCAACTTTGGCTTTTCTAAGCTCTCCAAATCCAGTTTTGCTTTTACTACGGTAATTCTACAGCTTCCTTCCAAAGTATTGGACATATCCTCTTTCTTTTTGCAGGTTATGGTTACCGTTCCTATTTCCTTAGCCTGTACTGTTCCTTTCTCATCTACTGTTGCTATTCCCTCATCCGAACTGCTAAAGCTCCACTCTATTTCCGGTGCTTCTTTTCCATTAATAAATGGATGAAGAGTAACCTCACTTCCAATCTGTAAATCCGTTATTTCCTCATAACTTAAGGTGATTTTATCTTCTTTTCCGGGAAGTACGGAGGCAGAACTTGGCATATTTTCATATACCGGTATACGGAAAATAAATGCTTCATTTAATAATCCTGACTTTTGATATGCCTGATATACTTTTCCTCCTTCCGTACTGGGAGCCTGAATATTTTGCATATACTGATGCCAGAAAACACCGTTATTTCTGGAATCCACATCAAATTTTTGTAAATACAGGGTATCCTGTCCTGCATGAATATAAGAGCCTCCCAGAAATGCAGCTCCGGCAATTAAAGATTTTACTCTAGTGTTCCATCCCTCCTTAACCGCCTTTTCAAGACCGTTAACAATCACTTCCTTATCTGTCTTTCCGCTGGCTCCAATATTATAATAGTTATAATAACCCTCATATCCGGGATAAGTTCCTGAAATTAAGGCACTGGTTCCTCCCGTTCCCTGTTCCTGCCGAATTCTTGCTGCCATTAAAAAGGGACTTACTCCTGTATTTTGTCCCAGCTCAATAAAGGTCTGTGCATAAGATTTATTATTTTCCAAAATTCCTTTCGCCATAAAGGAATTGGCCAAAATATTCTGTAAAGCTTTTTCCGTATGATATTGGGAAGAATAAGCTAATAGTTCAAATTGAAAAATTTTTTTTTCTTCCAGCCAATTTCTGGGATCAATAAAATAACGAATAATTCCTTCTGAAGCATAGGACCACTTAGTGGTACCATAGCTTCCTTCTTTCCAATTATCAGCGGAAGTAGGAGAATAAACCAGACTTCTCTCTCCCTTTTGAGATTCAATTAAGGTATCCCAGGAAATTCCTGTATTCATTTTCACAAAAATCCACTGGGGATACTTTTTCTTCACTTCTTTCAATATATGTTGATATGACTTTGGAAAGCTTTCCACATCGGAAAAATCAGGAGCATAGTACCTTGAAGAGGATTTTCCCATACTACGGACATAAGTTTCCTCCCATTGAAGGAACTCCTCCTGTGTACAAGCCAGATTTCCCTTAGGCAAATACCCTTTTACTGTCTCTTCTTCTTTTGTTGCCTGTACATGATACCAGATTTGGTAATTTTCATCTTGTCCCACTCCCAGCAAAGAAACTACATCACCGGATACCACCTGGGCCACCGGCTCGCTTTCTTTTTGGGGAAGCAGGCGCAAATACAGCTCATCCTCCAAATAAACGGCTGCCGTAAGCTCTTGACTTTCTGCCATTTTGTTAAAGGCATCCACTGCCTCTTCAAAAGGATATAAATAACTGCTTTCAGACAAAGCAGTTTCTCCCCCTTCCATTGCATATCCTTTATTTCCCGGAAAAATTCCGGTAAATAATAATACCAATGCCAAAATAAAACAAATTCCCTGAACCCCTCTTTTTTTTCTCATTCCTATTGCTCCTTTTTATCTCATCCTCTTTTCTAAGCATAATACACCCGTTAAGTAACATCAACCTCTTTTGTAAAATTTTTACCATAAAAGATAACAGTTCCTCCTTAGCCTTGCTGGTGCCACAACAAAAAACAGACAATCCCCTTCTTTCGATCTTTTTCCTCCGGGAATTGTCTGTTTCCTTATCTCTTTTTTTAATTATCGCAGAAAATTTAAATAGTAACTTTTCTGAAGTTTTTCTTTCCTCGTTTTACTACCTTTCCTTCACCGGCAAAAGATGCCTTATCAAAGGAAGTTTTAATTTCTGTTACCTTTTCTCCATCTACGGTAACTCCACCTTGTTCCACTGCTCTTCTTGCTTCTGATTTAGAAGGAACAAGACCGGATTTAACCAAAACAGTCAAAATATCAATACTTCCTTCTGTAAAATCCTCATCTGCAAGAACTGATGTAGGCATATCTGCTGCTACTCCGCTGGCAAACAGAGCTTTTGCACTTTCCTGTGCCTTTGTGGCTTCTTCTTCTCCATGAACCAACTTAGTCAATTCAAAGGCCAAAATCTCTTTTGCCTGATTTAACTGGCTTCCCTCCCAGGTATCCATCTTTTCAATTTCACTAAGCGGTAGGAAGGTTAACATACGGATACATTTTAATACATCTGCATCTGCCACGTTTCTCCAATATTGATAAAATTCAAAAGGAGAGGTTTTTTCAGGATCCAACCATACAGCTCCCTTTTGTGTTTTTCCCATTTTCTTTCCTTCGGAATTCAGTAAGAGGGTAATGGTCATGGCATAGGCATTTTTTCCCAGCTTACGACGAATCAGCTCTGTTCCTCCTAACATATTACTCCACTGATCATCTCCCCCGAACTGCATATTACATCCGTATTTTTCATAGAGTGCAAGGAAGTCGTAACTTTGCATAATCATATAGTTAAATTCCAAAAAGCTAAGTCCCTTTTCCATACGCTGCTTGTAACATTCTGCTGTAAGCATACGGTTAACACTAAAATGTGTTCCTACATCACGAAGTAGCTCAATGTAATTTAAGCCGGATAACCAGTCTGCATTATTTACCAGCATGGCCTTTCCTTCAGAAAAATCAATAAAACGGCTCATCTGCTTTTTAAAGCATTCACAGTTATGATCAATGGTTTCCTTAGTCATCATGGTACGCATATCACTTCTTCCTGAAGGATCTCCAATCATACCGGTAGCTCCTCCAATAAGGGCAATGGGTTTATTTCCTGCCTCCTGAAGGCGCTTCATTAAACAAAGAGCCATAAAATGTCCTACATGTAAACTATCCGCAGTGGGGTCAAATCCAATATAAAAGGTGGCTTTTCCTTCATTAATCAACTCACGGATTTCTTCTTCATCGGTTACCTGGGCAATTAATCCCCTGGCTTTTAATTCTTCATAAATTTTCATTTTATCTCACCTTTCTTTTTATCATTACCTTATGGTTATCGATTCACCATTAACTTTACCATGGCTTGATTTAACCCATCTACTGTAAGCCTATACATGGGAAACATTTCTTTAATCACCGTCTCCGCTTCTCTCCAGGGTGCATGACCGGGAGCCATCTTGGGATTCAGCCACACAATTTTTTTATAATGACTTTTTAATAATTTCAGCCATTCTAAACCGCTTAATCCACCATTTGGTCCTCTGTAGTTTCCGGAATCGGAGTATAATTCTTCCGGTGCCATAGCTGCATCTCCTACCACAATTACCTTATAATCACTGTCCAGATTACGGAACATCCATTCCGTATCAATCCAGTCACCGTTTTCACACTCCGGTGTTTTATATAATTTGCTGTAAATACAGTTATGGAAAAAATATACTTTTACTTCCTTAAAATGATTTGTTTTTGTTACTGATTGGAATAAATCATTTAACAGCTGTGTATAGGGAATCATGGTGCCTCCGGAATCCATTAATAGCAATAACTTTACAGAGTTTTTCCGAGGTTTTTCCATTACAATATGAAGCATTCCCCCATGGTTGCAGGTTTCGTCCACCGTCTGTCTTAAATCCAATTCTGTTTTGGGAATATCCAGTCTTGCGGAAAACTGACGCAGTCTGCGAAGGGCCTGCTGAAACTGCCGGTTATCCATTACCCTGTCATCTCGAAAGTCACGATATTTTCGTGCTCCGATTACCTGAAAGG